>JADZCL010000244.1 GCA_020851615.1 Rubrivivax sp. | reverse complement strand
TTCGATGACGGCGTCGCGCAGCGCCGGGCGATCGGACAGGCCGCGTGCGAACGCGGCGCAGGCCGCCTCGTCGGGCCAGGTGATCGTGCGCGTTCCTAGAATCGGCGCATGCGTCATGGGCAGGGTATCGACGGACAGCGGCTCCTGCAGCAGCTGCGGGCTTGGGCGCATGAGCTCGGATTCTCCCAGATCGGTGTTGCCGGCATCGACCTCACCTCCGCCGAGCCGGGCTTGCGCGCCTGGCTGGATGCCGGCTTTCACGGCCGGATGGCCTACATGGCTGCGCATGGGCTCAAGCGTGCCCGCCCGGCTGAGCTCGTGCCCGGCACGGTGAGCGTGATCACCGCCCGCATGGACTACCTGCCCGCTGCGCTGCCCGCGCAGTGGCAAGCGCACGAGTGGCAGCGGCTGTGCGAGCCCGAACGCGCGCAAGTCTCGCTCTACGCCCGTGGGCGTGACTACCACAAGGTCCTGCGACCGCGACTGCAGCAGCTGGCCGATCGCCTGCAGGCCGAGATCGGCCCCTTCGGCCATCGCGCGTTCAGTGATTCAGCGCCGGTGCTCGAGGTCGAGCTGGCCACGCGCAGCGGCCTGGGCTGGCGCGGGCGGCATACGCTGACGCTGCAGCGGCAGGCTGGCTCGACCTTCTTCCTCGGCGAGCTCTTCGTCGACTTCGCGTTGCCGGCCACGGCGGCGGTGCCCGCACATTGCGGCCAGTGCCAGGCCTGCATCGCGGCCTGCCCGACGCAGGCGATCGTGGCCGCTTACCGCGTCGATGCGCGGCGCTGCATCTCCTACTTGACCATCGAGAACGACGGCCCGATCCCGCTTGAATTGCGGGCACCGATGGGCAACCGAATCTATGGCTGCGACGACTGCCAGCTCGCCTGCCCCTGGAACAAGTACGCGCAGCGCGCGCTGCTGCCCGACTTCGACGCGCGCGCGGCGCTGGCCGAGGCCTCGCTGCTGGAGCTCTGGGCGTGGAGCGAGGACGACTTCCTGCGCCGCACCGAGGGCAACCCGATCCGCCGCATCGGCTGGTTGCGCTGGCGGCGCAACCTGGCCGTGGGCCTGGGCAATGCCTTGCGCGCCGGTGGTGACGAGGCGATCGTGCAGGCGCTTGCCGCAGCGCGTGACGCTGCCGATGAACTCGTGCGCGAGCACATCGACTGGGCGCTGGCGCAAGCCCTGCCCGCGCCCGCCGAGGTGTCCCGGTGAGCAGGGGGCGTGGCCGGCTTCACGGCGCCTGCAGGGCCTGGAGTGCGGCAAGGGCCAGCGGTAGCCCGACCATGCCGATCACCGTCGAGACCGTGATCAGCCCAGCCACGTAGCTGCCATGCCCGCCCATGCGCACCGCCAGCACATAGGCGCTGGAGGCCGTGGGCATTGCCGCGAAGGCCACTACCACCAGCTGCTGCCCCGGGGGCAGGCGAAGAGCCAGCGCCAGCGCAATGCCCGCCAGCGGAAGCAGCGCATGGCGGATCGTGAGCAGTGCGGCGGCCAGCCGTGGCCCCTCCCGCAGCGCCCCCAGGCGCAAGCCGGCGCCAACCGCCATCAGCCCCAGCGGCAGCGCCGCCGAACCGATGCGGGTGGCGGTGTTCAGCACGAGCTCCGGCAGTTGCAGGCCGAGCATGTTGAAGACCAGGCCGCCGACCGTGGCCAGGATCAGCGGGTTGCGCCCCAGTTCGCGCGCCAACCCCTGCCCCCCATGGCGTGCCAGCGGCCAGACTGCAGCCACGTTCACGATCGGCACGCACAGCGACATGATGAGCCCGATCCATGCCAACCCTGCGCCGCCAGCCAGGCGTTCGGACAGCGCCAGCGCCACGTAGCTGTTGAAGCGAAAGGCCGTCTGCGCGCCCGATGCGTACAGGCGCGGGTCCACCCCCGGCCAATGCCGCAGCAGCGCCGCCAGGCCAATGCCCACCAGCACCACGCCAACGCCGCTGGCCGCCAGCGGCGCCAGTTCTCCTGGGCTCTGCGGGTTGCGCACGATGGAGATGAAGAGCAGCGTCGGGAAGAGCAGGTAGTAGACCAGGCGCTCGACACCGTCCCAGACCGGCCGGTGCAGCGCCGTGTAGCGGCATATCAGGTGGCCGCAGACGATGAGCAGGAAGTCCGGCAGCAGCAGGGCGATGAGTTCCGGCATGGCGTGCAGTGTGCCAGCCGCAGGCCGCCTGGCCGCCGCGCCACACAATGCGGCATGCACCCGCAAAGCCTGGCCGCGATCGACCGCTTCATCGATGCGCTCTGGATCGAAGACGGCCTGGCTCCGCTGACGCTGGCGGCGTACCGTCGCGATCTCGCGCTCTACGCGGGCTGGCTGCACGAACAGGCCGGCAAGGCGCTTGATGCCAGCAGCGAGGCCGATCTGCTGGGCTACATCACGTCGCGCCACGCCCACACGCGCGCCACCACAGCGAACCGGCGGCTGGCGGTCTTCCGGCGCTACTTCCGCTTTGCCCTGCGCGAGCGGCAAGTCGATGCCGACCCGACGCTGCGCCTGCTGACTGCACGCCAGCCGCAGCGTGTGCCGCGCAGTTTGAGTGAGGCGCAAGTTGAGGCGCTGCTGGCCGCGCCCGACGTGCAGACGCCCCTTGGCGAGCGCGACCGGGCCATGCTCGAGCTGATGTACGCCAGCGGCCTGCGCGTGAGCGAGCTCGTGCAGCTGAAGACCGTGCACCTGGCCCTCAACGAGGGCGTGCTGCGCGTGCTGGGCAAGGGCGCCAAGGAGCGCCTGGTGCCCTTCGGCGAAGAAGCGCATGCCTGGCTGCGCCGCTGGCTGGCGCAAGGGCGGCCGCAGATCCTCGGCCCGCGCAGCGCCGATGCCCTGTTCGTCACCGTGCGCGGCACTGGCATGACGCGGCAGATGTTCTGGAAGCTCGTCAAGCGCCATGCACGCCACGCCGGGATCGACGCGCCGCTGTCACCGCACACGCTGCGCCACGCCTTTGCCACGCACCTGCTCAACCACGGCGCCGACCTGCGCGCCGTGCAGCTGCTGCTGGGCCACGCCGACATCGGCACGACGACGATCTACACCCACGTGGCGCGAGAGAGGCTGCGCCAGCTGCACGCGCGGCACCATCCGCGCGGGGCTTGAGCGCGTCGCGCCAAGGCGGCCTAGGCCGGATGCTTCACAGGCTCTCAGTCGCTGACGGCGCCGCGGTAGGCGTGCCACGACGCGTGGCCCAGTACCGGCGCCACGACCAGCAGACCGGCGAAGCCGGGCAGCATCGCCAGCAGCGCCAGGAGCGACAGCAACAGGCCCCAGAAGAGCATCACCCCGGTCTGCGTGAAGACCAGACGCAGGCTGGTCAGGGCGGCGCTGATGGCGTCGGTCTGGCGGTGCAGGATCATCGGCATCGAGATCACGCTGATGGCATAGATGAAGCCTGCAAAGACGGCACCCAGCGCAAGCCAGACCGCCGTGAAGCCGATGTACTGCGGGTCCAATAGTGCATGCAGTGAGCCCTTGAAGTCGGGCATGCCGTCGAAGCTGACCGCAAACAGCACCAGCGTGGCGCGTGCCCACAGCATCTCGAGGACGAGCAGCACGAAGCCGAAGATCCCCAGTTGCGCGGTGCGCGTGTCCCAGGCCAGGAGCGAATCACCGAAGTCGGGCCGCTGCCCGGCCTCCAGGCGCTGGCTGGTGCGATACAGGCCCAGGCAGAGGAAGGGCGCCATCAGCATGAAGCCCGCAGCCAGTGCCAGCACGTAAGCCGGCGCATGGGCATAGGTCTGCGCCAGCAGCCACCCCATGGCGACAAAGCAAGCGCCGTAGAAGAGGCCGATGCCCGGTGCACGGCGGAAGTCCGCCACGCCGTGCTGCAGCCAGCGCAGCGGGTCGCGGTAGGAGAGTTGGCGCAGTTCGATGCCGCCGCGAGGCGGTGGCGCTGGACCGTCTTGCGGCTGGGCCGTTGCCGGGGGCTCCGAATTGACTTGAGTCATGCGGCCAGCCTAGGCCCAGTGCATGGCGAAGTCCACCCGGTGCAGCCCGCATGCACGGGCGCGGCGAGCCCTACAGGGGCAGCGACTGCAGGAAGCGGCGAAAGCCGGGCCCCAATTCCGGGTGGGCCAGGGCGAGTTCGACGTTGGCTTCGAGGAAGCCTTCCTTGCTGCCGCAGTCGTAGCGCCGCCCGGCATAGCGGTAGGCGAAGACCTTCTCGCGCCGCATCAACGAGGCGATGCCGTCGGTGAGCTGGATCTCGCCGCCCACACCACGCGGCTGCGTGGCGATCTCGTGGAAGACGCCTGGCGAGAGGATGTAGCGCCCCGCCACGCCCAGGCGCGAGGGCGCCACGTCCGGGGCGGGCTTCTCGACGATCTGGTGGACGTCCAGCATGTGCTCGCCGACCGGCGTGCCGGCAACGATGCCGTAGCGCCGGGTCTGGTCGGCGGGCACCTCCTGCACCGCCAGGATGGACGCGCGCCACTCGGCGTACTGCTCGACCATCTGGGCCAGCACGGGCTTGCCCTCCGCCGGGCCCATCATCAGGTCGTCGGCCAGCAGCACCGCAAAGGGTTCGTTGCCGACCAGACGCTGCGCGCACAGCACCGCGTGCCCCAGGCCCAGCGCCTGCGCCTGGCGCACGTAGATGCACTCCATGTCGTCGGGCTTGATGCTGCGCACCACGTCCAGCAGATCCTGCTTGCCCGCCTGCTCGAGCGCCACCTCGAGCTCGAAGGTCATGTCGAAGTGGTCCTCGATCGGGCGCTTGTGCCGCCCGGTGACGAAGATCATCTCGCGCACGCCCGCGGCATAGGCCTCCTCGACCGCGTACTGGATGAGCGGCTTGTCCACCACGGGCAGCATTTCCTTGGGCTGCGCCTTCGTGGCGGG
>JADZCL010000243.1 GCA_020851615.1 Rubrivivax sp. | reverse complement strand
GCCCGAGCCGACCGCGGCCAGCGAGCTGGACGCGGCCCAGCGCTGCCTCGAGAGCAACGACCACGGCCGCGGCATCGTCCACGCCCGCGCGGCGTGGGAGCTTGCCATGCAGGAGCGCGCGCCGGGCCTGGCCATGCGTGCAGCCACCCTGCAGCTCATGCACCTGCAGCGCAGCGGCAACGACGAGCAGACCGTTGCGCAAGGGCAGCGCATGCTGGCCAGCCTGGGGCCGGCGCAGGATCCGGGCGCGCGGGCCGAACTGCTGGGCGTGATGGCCCTGTCGGCAGACCAGCTCGACCTCTCGGGCGAGGCGCTGGACTACGCCCTCACCGCACTGGACTGCGCCCAGCGCAGTGGCCAGCCGGCGCTGCAGTGCCTGGCCCTGTCACGCCTGGCACGCGCCTACACACGACTGAGCAAGCCGGACCGGGGCTGCGAATTCGCCCGCCAGGCGCTGGCCCTGGCGCAGGCCATCGGCGACACCGACCAGATCTTTCGCGCCTACACGATGCTGGGCGACGCGCAGGGGGAAGAGGCCCTGCTGCTGACCGACGCCGGGCAGACGGCGCTGGCGCAGGAACGCCATGCCGCGGCGCTTGCCAGCTTCGACAGTGCACGCCGCGCCACCCTCGGCGCCCCCAGCGCCTACCGCGACGTCGTGGCGCTCATCAACCAGGCGCAGGCACTGGGTCGCATGGGCCGCTTGACGGAATCGCTGCAGATGCTCGATGACGTGGTGACCCTGGCACGCACGCACGGCTTTGCCCGGATGGTGCGCGCCCAGATCGAGATGCGTGCGCTGGCACTCATCAAGCTCGACCGCACCGACGAGGCGCGCGCAGTCTGCGAGAGCGCCCTCGCCGATCCCCAGATCGCCAACGACGCCGCGCTGGCGCCCGAACTCCACAAGCGCCTCTACCAGGCCTGCAAGGCGCAGGGCGACCTCGAGGCGGCCTTGCGCCACCACGAACGCCTGTTCGATCTGGAGCAGCGGCGCTTTCGCCGCCGCGATGACGCGCAACTGCGCGTGCTGCTGGCCCGTGCCGAGATCGAGCGCTCGCGCGCCGACGCCGAGCGCGCCGCGCACGAGGCGCAGATCGAGCGCGAGCGCGCCCTCGTGCTGCGTGCCGAACGCGACCGCTTGCAGCACAAGGCACAGCAGCTCGGGCGGGACGCACACCTCGATGTGCTCACCGGCTTGCCCAACCGGCGGGCGCTCGAGGTGCGCTTGCACGATCTGCTGCAGCGGGCGACGACGACCCCCACCGCGGCCTGCCTGGCAATCGTCGACATCGACCACTTCAAGGCCATCAACGACCGTCATGGCCACATGCTGGGCGACGAGGTGTTGCGTGCCATCGGTGCGCTGCTGGCACAGGGCTTTCGCGAACCCGACTTCGTCGCGCGCTGGGGCGGCGAGGAATTCGTCGCGTTGCTGCATGGGGCGTCGCCGGCGCACGCGCAGGCAGCGTGTGAGCGGCTGCGCCTGGCCATCGCGGCGCATGACTGGTCGACGCTGGCTGCCGGGCTGGCCGTCACCGCCAGCATCGGCGTGCATGCGCTGCATCCGGATGACGCACAGGAACACGCCATCGGCGGCGCCGACCGCGCGCTCTACGCCGCCAAGCGCGGCGGGCGCAATCGGGTCGTGCTCGGCCCCGCGCCCTGACGCCAGCGTGCGCTCAGCCGGTCTGTGACTGCAGATAGTTCTGCAGGCCCAGCCGCTGGACCAGGCCGAGTTCGGTGTCCAGCCAATGCAGGTGGCGCTCCTCGTCGTCGAGCATCTCGCGCAGCAGGTCACGGCTGACGAAGTCCCGCCCTTGCTCGCAGTCGCCGATCGCCGCCCGCAGGTGCACGATGGCCCCACCGACCAGGCCCCGGTCACGGGCAAGCTGGTCGGGCACGGTCGCCGCCCCGCCGATGGCACCCAATTCGCGCGGCGCGATCGTCCCATCCAGCATCAGGATGCGGGTGGCAATGCGCGCGGCGTGCTGGGTCTCCTCCGCACTGTAGGCATCCTGGATGCCTGCCAGCCGCGCAAAGCCCCAGTGCCGGCACATCGCGGCATGGATCAGGTATTGCCTGTGCCCGGTCAGCTCGAACGACAGGTACTCGTTCAAGCCCGCCACGACCTTGGGATCGCCCTGCATCGAATCACTCCTTGCACGCCCTGCGCGCCCTCGCCCGATCATACGCAGGCGCCACGGCCAGACGCCCCAGCGTGGGCGTGCCTGCCGCAGCGCCTGCTCAATCGAGCGCGCTGCGTGCCAGCTCCTCGACCGCCTGCACCAGGCGCAGCGCCTGCTGCTCCGCGCTCAGCCCCTGCTCCCTGGCCATGCGCTGCAGGCGCTGCCAGGCGTGCTCGCGCGGCAGCGAGTAGCGGTGCATCACGATCCCCACCGCCATCGCCGCCAGGTCGGCCGGCAAGGCGGGTGCCGCCTGCGGGGCCGCGGGGCCGGGCTCGGGCGGGGCGGGCGCACGTGGCGCGCTGGCGCGCAACTGCGCCAGCACGGCGTCGACGGTCGGCACGATCTTGCCGACGTCCAAGGGCTTGACCAGGTAGGCCACGGCGCCGAGTTCGGCGACCTTGGCCGTCGTCGCCTCGTCGGAGAAGGCCGAGAGGAACATGAAGGGGATGCGGCAGACGTCGCGCAGGTACTCGGCAACATCGAAGCCGGTCTTGCCCTCCATGCGGATGTCCAGCAGGGCCAGCTCGGGCCGATGCTCGCGCGCCAGCAGGATGGCGTCATCGCCGTTGTCGGCGTCGATGACCTCGTAGCCGGCCTGCGCCAGCCCGTGCACGACGGTGGCCAGGACGAGACGGTCGTCGTCCAGCACCAGGATGCGAGCCTTGCCGCGCGGCCCCGGCACGCCGCTGGCAGCCGGCGGTGGTTGCACCGTCCCCTCGTTCATGCCTTGCGCCTGCTTCGCATGGCGTTCATTGTGCGGCATGCAGCGGCACGGCGGCATCCAGCAGCATGTCCGCCACCGGCAGCCCGGCGTCGCGCTTGACGCTGGGTGGTCGCAGCTCCACGCGGGCCACGACCTCCTCGCCTTCCTGCTGCAGGCCAAGCCCTGCACTGCGCCGAGGCAGCAGCGCACGTGCCAGGCCCAGGCCCGAGAGCCCGCTCGGGAAGCGGGCGAGGTCGAAGCCCGACGGCAGGTGACCGCGATTGGCAATGCACACCCGCACGCACTCGCCGTCAATGACCACTTCGCAGCGCACGCCTTCGCCCTGCCCATGCTTGATCGCGTTGGTGAAGAGCTCGTTGAGCGTGAGCGCGATCGGGATCGAGTCTGCCTCGGGCAACAGCCAATGCTCGACCTGCGGGCTGGCCGACACGTGGATCGTGCGCCCGAAGGTACGCTGCACCGACGCGGCGATGGCCTGCACCACGTGCGAAACCCGCAGCGGCCCGCCGGCTCCGACCTGCAGGCCGTAGACCTGCGCGATCGCCTGCACCTGCCCGACCGCCTCGGTCAGCATCGACCCGACCTCGGGATGGCGGACTGCATGCTGCTGCAACAGGCCGGCCACGCCTTGCAGGTTGTTCTTGATGCGGTGGTGCACCTCGCGCACCAGCACTTCGCGCTGGGCGATGGCGGCCTGCAGGCGCGCCTTTTCGGCTTCACGCTGCACCGACACGTCGCTGGCCACGAGCAGGAGCTGCGGCTCGGCTTCGCCACCCGGATCGATGCCGATCACGCGCACGTCCCACACGCGGGCGCTGGCCGGCTCGCCCTCGCCCCCGGCACCCCCCTCATGCAGCCCCTCCTCACGCCACTCGTACTGCTGCGCACGCTCCTCGCCGCTGCCGCGCGTGAGCCAGGCAGTGATTGCCATCGCCTTGGCCTGCGGCAGCGACTCCGCCGGCGTGCGCCCGACCAGGCGCAGCGCCGGTTGGCCGAAGAAGGTTGCCGCCATCTGGTTGAGCTGCAGCACGCGCTGCGAGCGCGCGTCAAGGAGCGCGATCGCCAGCGGCGCCGTCTCGATCATGCGCTGCAGCGACGCCTGCGCCTGCGCGATGCTGATCTCGGCCTGGCGGCGGCGCTCGATGTCCAGCAGCGCGAAGGTCAGTTGCCGCTGGTCCTCGCTGCCACGCCCGGTGACGACGGCGTTGCCGACGACCCAGAACTCGCGGCCGTCACGGGCCCGCAGACGGCATTCGAAGGTCTCCGACTGGCCTTCGCCGAGGGCGGCGAACGCGGCCACCTGGCGCAGCGGGTGATCCGCCTCGGGCGTGGCGACGATGCTCATCGACTCGCCGACGAAGTCGGCCAGTTCGCCGCCGAACATGCGCCGCGCGGAGCGGTTCATCCACTCGATCCCGCTCTCGCCGACGGTGACGATGCCCACCAGCACCGAATCCAGCAGCGCCCGCGTGCGCGCCGCCTGCCCCGCCAGCGTCTGGCGGGCGCGATAGCGCTCGTCGATATCGACGAACGAGCAGATGACGCCGGCACGCGGGTCATCGGGATCGACCGGCCGCGCCGCGACCTGCACCCACAGCAGACTGCCGTCGCGCCGGCGCAGCGGCTGCTCGGCGGCAAAGCGGCCGTGCTGGCGGATCGCCTGCGCCAGCGCCGCCTCGAACTCGACGCAGGTGCGCGCATCGACGTGCAGCTCGGCGCCGTCGAGTGCCGTCAATTCCGAGGCGACATAGCCGGTGAGCGTCGCCATGGCCTGGTTGGCGCGCTCGATGCGCCGCCCGCGCAGGTAGACGATGCCCACGTCGGAGAGACTGAACATCAGCTCGCGCTCGCGCAGCAGCCGCTCGAGCTCGAGCTGCTGCGCCTTCAGGCGCGAGATGTCGGTCAGCACGGCCACCGCCTCGGGTGCGTCCTGCGCCTCGTCGGCCCCGCGCAGCGAGAGCGAGTACCACAGCGCCCCGCGCTCGCCGTCGCCAAGCGGCAGTTCCGCCTCGAAGGCCTCACCGGCGGCCAGCGCGGCCGCGGCACGCCGCACCACGCTGCGCGCCAGCGGCAAGGCGGCGAACAGGCCTTCGAAGCTGGCCCCGGCTGCCGAGCCGGCCAGCTGGCCCAGCATGCGCTCGAACCGATGGTTGCAGCGCACCAGCAGATCCCCGCGCAGGTAGGCGATGCCCGCCGTCGAGCTGTCCAGGATGGTCGAGAGCTCGCGCAGCAACTGCTCGTTGCGCCGCTGCGCCTGCTCCTGATCGGTCACGTCCAGCGTCACCACCGACGTCGTCGGCCGATCGCCGCCCAGGGCACCGGGCTCCACTCGCGTCAGCAGCCAGCGCCGCCCGAGCTCGGGATGGCGAACCGCAAACCGCACCTCCGCGCGCTCGCCGTGCCGCAGCGCATGCTGCAGGCGCTCGTACTCGGCCAGCGACGCGGGCTCGACCAGTTCCCGGTTGATGCCCAGCAGTCCGCCGCCCCCCTGCGCGCTGTCGCCGTTGCCCTTGCGCAAGGGCGCCAGCCAGCCGCGCGCCGGGTCGTAGGTGGCCACGCCGACGCTGGCGGTGTGCATCAGCGCGCCCATCTCGAGCTGCGCCAGGTCGCGCTCTTCCTCGGCACTGCGGTCCTCGACGACGGCCATGTAGCGCCGCTCGCCGCCGCGCGTGGCAAAGCTCGACAGGCGCGCCCCCAGGCGGCGCAGCCGCCCGTCAGGCAGCTTGATCAAGGCCTGGCGCTCCAGCGGCGTGGCACCGGGTGCGAGTTGGGCCTGTGGCGCATCGCCCTGCCAGCCCAGCAAGGCCTGCAGATCGGCGTCGGCCTCGGCCAGCAGCACCGGCACACGCGCCACCAGGCGCTCGAAGGCCGGGTTGGAGCGCACGATCAGGCCACCGTGATCGAACACCAGCATGCCCATGGGACTGAGGTCGAACCACTGGGCCAGCTCGTTGAGCGAGCGCTCGGCATGCGCCCGCGCGACGTGTTCGGCGGTGCTGTCCTGCAGCAGCTCCAGCCGCAGTCGCCCTTGCGGCGTTGGCACCGGGTAGAGCGCCGCGCGGCACCAGCGCTCGGCGCCCTCGGCATGCAACAAGCGCCGTTCGGGCAGCGTGGCCACACTGTGCGCCAGCGGGTGCTCACCCAGCGCGCGCCGCGCCGCGACGAAGAGCTCCTGCTCTTCGGGCGGGCAGAGCTCGGCCACGTCGTGACCCAGCAGCGCCTGGCGCGCGTGGCCGCTGAAGGCGGCGAAGGCGTCGTTGACATCGACGATGCGGTGTGCTGCGTCGTGCAGCAGCGCCGGGAAGGGCGACGCCCACAGCATGCGCAGCAGCTCCGCCTGGGCGGCCCCGGGGGCGGGGTCTGCATCCGCGGCCTTGACCCGCATGTCCGGCGGTGCGGCCAGCCAATGCAGGCGCAGCACGCGCAGGCCATCACTGCCCCACTGCCGGGCATGCAGGGTGCCGGCGTCGCCGGCGTCGAGCAGCACCTCGGTGCGCGCCTGGTCCTGCTGCGCGAGCCACTCCAGCAACGGCCGGCCCAGCGGCGCCAGCGCTGTCGCAAGCGTCTGCCCGGGCTCCAGCTGCAGGAACCGCCGCGCTGCCGCATTCGCTCCGACCAGCCGCGCAGCGCCTGCCTTCGCGTCGAACCAGAGCAAGGGATCGTCGAGTTCGTCCAGCAGCGCAGCCGGAACCGGGGCGGCGACGAGGGACGACGCAGACATCACCGCATGGCCGTCATTCGAGCTGCGCCGCGGTGGCCAGCGCCGTCAGCAGCGCCCGGTTGACTTCGGCCGGTGCCAGCAGCAGCCGCTCGGCCTTCTCCCGCACGTCGATCACCGACTCGTGCTCGATGGCCTGCACCAGCTC
>JADZCL010000242.1 GCA_020851615.1 Rubrivivax sp. | reverse complement strand
GTCGGTTTCGACTACGGCGAATGGCAGTTCCCCGACGGCGCGCGCGTGGGGCTCTTCGGCGTGCCGGGGCAGGAGCGCTTCAACGCCATGTGGGACGCGCTGCTGCCGCAGAGCTCGGCCGTCGTGCTCTGGCTGTTCGGCAACCGTGCCAACGCGCTGGCCGAGGGCCACTTCTGGCTCGACGCGCTGGCCGCACGCAAGGCGGTGACGCGGCTGGCGGTGGCGGTGACGCGCGTCTCGCCGCAGGCGCCCGATCACGAGCTCGAACCGTATCGGCGGCTGGCTGCGCGCTATCACCCGCTGGCGCCCGTCATCACTGCCGATCCGCGCGAGCCGGCCAGCGTGATGCAGGCGATCATGGTGGCCCTGAGCACACCGTTCTCGCCCATGCAGGCCTGAGCGGGTGTGATGCCCGTCGCGCCCGCCGCTGCCCTCGCGCTGCTGGGCGGTCGTCCGCCACCCCTGGATTCGACAAGGAGTTGGGTCATGGAATCCGAAGCCCTCGGACGCTACGTGCTGCCGGCCATGCAGGAGCTGCCGCGGCGCATCCCGCGCCTGATGGCCGCTGTCCTGTGCACGCCCGACGGCTTCAACATCTGCTCGCTTGGCGTCGACGAGAAGCAGGTTGGCAAGCTGGCGGCACTTTCGGGCTCGCTGCTGGCGGTGGGTGACGCCACCGTCAGCGAACTCAACCCCGACCCGGGTGTGCAGTCCATGGACCTGCTGACGCTGAAGGCGGGTGACTTCCAGGTGCTGGGCGTCAAGGTTGCCAAGCCGGGGGGGCACCTGATCCTGATGGGGGCGGCCAGCGGCACGACGCTGGGCGTGATGATCGTCGGCATGCAGGCGGTGGCGCAGGCGATCGAGAAGCTCTTCAATCCCGCCTGAGCCGCGGCGGGCGCGCCATGCTGAGCCTGGCCGTCGGCCCACTGGCCCTGCCGCTGGCGCCGCTGCTGCTGGCCCTGGCGCTCGCGGTGGCGCTGCTTGTGCTGCGGCTGGTGGCGCCGCGGGCGCAGCGGGAGGCTCTCGCCGGCAGCCTGTGGCTGGCCCTGGCGCTGGGCCTGCTCGTTGCCCGCCTGCTGCATGTGCTGCGCCACCTGGACGCCTATGCGCACAGCCCCGCTGCGGTGCTCGATGTCCGCGACGGCGGCTGGCTTGCGCCCGCCGGCGTGACCGCAGCACTGGCGGTGCTGCTGGTGCGCGTGGCGGCCCATCCAGCGTGGCGCAGGCCGCTGGCGTGGTCGGCGGCAGCCGGGCTGCTGGTGTGGCTGGCGGCCGGTGAGGCCGTGCTTGTGCGCCAGTCGCGCCAGGCCCAGTTGCCGGCGCTGGCGCTGGCGCCGCTGGAGGCGGGCGCTCCCGCATCGCTTCCTGCGCTGCGCGATGGCCGGCCGCTGGTCGTCAACCTCTGGGCGAGCTGGTGCGGGCCGTGCCGCGCGGAGATGCCGGCGTTTGCCGCGGCCCAGCTGCGTGAGCAGGGGGTGCGCTTCGTGTTCGTCAACCAGGGCGAATCGGCCGCGGTCGCCCGGGCCTGGCTGGCGCGCGAGGGTCTGAACTTGCGCGACGTCTACCTCGATCGGGCGTCGGCGCTCGGGCCGGCGGTGGGCTCGCCGGCGCTGCCGACCACGCTCTTCGTCGACGCCGGTGGGCAGAGGATCGGAGCGCATGTGGGCGCGCTCAACGAGGCGGCGCTGCGGGTGCGACTGCAGGCGTTGCAGGCGCGCTGACGCTCTGGATGTCGCGCTGCGCTCAGGCCGTGGTCGCCAGCAGTGCGGCGAGCTTGCTGAGGAATTCCGGGAACGCGATCGGCTTGGTCCAGTAGTCGACGACCCCGGCCGTGCGTGCGGCCTCGATGTCGTCGGGCATCGCGTTGGCCGACAGCGCCACACAGGGCACATGCGCAGTCGCGGCGTCCGCCTGCAGGACAGCGAGCACGGCCAGCCCGCTCATGTCGGGCAACTGCATGTCCAGCAGCACCAGATCGGGCGGCTGCGCGCGTGCCTGCTCCAGGCCACTCTTGCCATCGACGGCAATCTCCAGCTTCACCCAGGCGTGGCCAGCCAGCAGCTCGCTCACCAGCAGCGCGTTGACCGCGTTGTCCTCGATGTAGAGCACGCGCCGGGGCGCAGGGCCTGCAGCGCGGTCGGCAGCCGCAGCGACGCCCGGCAGGGGTGGCGCCAGTGGCGCTGGCGGCGGCACAGGCGCCTGCACGGCCTGCGCTGCCGGCAGCGTGAACGAGAAGCTCGAGCCTTCGCCCACTTGACTGCGCACGGTGATGCGGCCCTGCATCTGCTCGACCAGGAGCTTGGCGATCGCCAGGCCGATGCCGGTGCCCTCGATGCCCAGGCGCTCCGCGCCCAGGCGGTTGAAGGGCTCGAAGGCGGCCTGCAGCTGCTCGGGGGCTATCCCGCGGCCGTTGTCCGATACCGTGAACCGGAAGGTGTCGCCTGCGGGCTGGACCTCCATGCGTACCCAGGCGCCACCGGCCACCCGCCGGTACTTGATGGCGTTGGAGAGCAGGTTCAGGAGCACCTGGCGCGCCCGCAGCGGGTCGGCGTGGACGTGTCCGGGCGGCAGCGGATCGACGTGCAGTGCCACGCCCTGGGCCTGCGCCTGCTGCTCGACGAGCGACACCGCGCCGCGCACGAGATCGGCCACGGCCACGCTCTGCGGTTCCAGGCGCAGGTCACCGGCCTCGGCGCGTGAGAGGTCGAGCACGTCGTCGATCAGGGCCAGCAGCAGCCGCCCCGCATCGTCGATGTGCGCCAGCCAGTTCTGGCGTTCCGCGGCCGTTTGCCCCTCGGCCTGGCTGCGCAGGAGCTGCGTGAAGCCGAGCACCGCATTCAGTGGCGTGCGCAGCTCGTGGCTGATGCGCGAGAGGAAGCGCGACTTGGCGCGACTGGCGTCCAGCGCCAGCTCGCGCTCGCGCAGGGCCTGCTCGACCTGCATGAGCTCGGTGATGTCCCAGTTGAGCCCGAAGCGCCGGGTCGGCTGCCCCAGCGGATCGAGCATGACCTGCGAACGCGAGGCCAGCCAGCGTACCGTGCCGTCGGGCCAGACGACGCGAAAGCTGCTGCTCCAGCCCTCCTGGCGCTCGAGGGACCGCATCTGCGCTGGGATGATGCGGGCGTGATCGTCCGGGTGCAGATAGGACCAGATCTCCTCGCGGCTGATGTCGCGCGCCGGCGAGTCCACGCCGCGCAGGCGGAACATCGCCGTGTCCCAGTGCATCACGCCGGTATCCGCGGGCAACTCCCAGGTGCCCATGCCCAGCGCGCCGACGGCAAGCTCGATGCGCTGGCTCGATTCGCGCAGGCGCTGCTGCGTTTCGTGTTGCTCGGTGACGTCGATGGTCACGCCCTCCATGCGCGCAGGCGCGTCGCCGGCGTGCGTGATCAGCCCGCGCGTGATCAGCCAGCGCACGCGCCCGTCGGGGGGCACGGCGCGGAACTCGATCTCGAACGGTCCCGACCCTCCGCGGGCCCAGCGCGTGCCCAGCTCGGCCACGCGCGCCCGGTCGTCGGGGTGGGTGCAGCGGCGCAGCCACTCACCCAGGCGCAGCGGCCCCTGCGTGGGATCCAGGCCGAAGAGCTCGTAGTTGCGCAGGTTCCAGTCCGGAACAGCGTCGTCAGCGATCAGCGAGGACCACAGGCCGATGCGCGCGGCCTCGGCGGCCGACTCGAGCCGGTGCGTGATCTGCTGCGTGCGCACCGCCTGCGCGTAGGTCTCGGTATCGTCGATGTTGACGCCCAGCACACGCACCGCATGCCCCTGTGCGTCGTGGAAGACTCGCCACTGGGAATGGATGTGCCGGATCTGGCCATCGCTGCGGCGCAGCCGCAGTCGTGTGGAGTAGGCGCCCGGCCGGGCCAGCGAGGGGGAGAGCCGGTTCGGTTCGCGGTCCTCCTGGAAGAAGCGCTGCGAGGCTTCGGCGTAGGCGGGCGATGGCGTGCCCGGTGGCGGCACCGGCAGGCCGAAGATGCGGTACATCTGCGCGTCCCACTGCCCGGCCATCGTCACCGGGTCACGTTCCCAGATGCCGGCGTTGCAGAACTCCTGCAGCAGTTCGATGCGCTCGTGCAGGTCGGCCACTGTGCCGTGCAGGCGTGCGACTTCGGCCGACAGCGGGGGTTGCAGATGCCAGAGCGCACCACCGCCGCCGAGTTCTTGTTCGTGCAGGTGCCAGCGTGTGTGCAGCGCTGCATGCTGCGGGTCAATCCAGGCGCTGCCTCGCGTTCCCTGCAGTGCCGCGGCCTCGCCGCCGACCGCCTCTGCAAAAGCCTGCGAACACCAGGTGATGCGCCCGTCACCGTCCAGCAAGGCCAGCGCCGGGCCTGCGCGCGCCAGCGCAGCCAGCAACTCGGGCGCTGGGCGGGCCGCAGGGCCGGTGGCCGTCACGGCGGACTCCGAGGGTGGGCGACGATCACGCCCGCAATGTATCGCGCGCGCCTGACGCTGGCCTGATCACCCGAAGTCGGGGAGCTCCTCCTGCCGGTACTTTGTGGTGCGAAACAATGCCGCTGCGGGGGGAGCCTGTAGCGGGTTGGACCTCACCGGGCATCACCAGGCATTACCGCCGCTTCGCTCGTGCCTTTGCGGGCCAGACGCGTAGCGCGCAGTGCTTGGCCGCATGCGTGAAGTCCTTGTCTGTGGTGAGGAGCGATAGATCGTGCCGGACGGCGAGTTGTGCAAGCAGTGCATCGACAGTGCCGAGCTGAACACCTGCTTGACGGCATGCATTGCGCAGGGCTGCAGCACCGATGTGATCATCTCGGTCGGGTTGAAGCAAAGGCAAGGCGGCAAAGCGCTCGATGATCTGAGCCTGGGCTCTGGCACCCGAGAACCCTTGCAATAGCTCCTGAAGGACCAGGCCGGTCGTGACCACGACGTCTGAACCGAACAAGGCGTCCTTGAGTTCTTGTACCTCAGGTTCGTTCGCTTCGACATCCCGGCGCAAGGCCAGAGACCAAACGCTTGTATCAACGAGCAGCGTCATTCGGGGCGAGACCGCTCAGCCTTGTAATCGAATGACGGATCCCACTCCAGCTTACCCAGCAGATCAGCCACGCGCCGTTGCTCACGGCGAGCGATGAACTCTTGCAGGGCTTTGGTTACCGCAGCCTTCTTCGTGCGCTCACCGCTGACTTGAACGGCTCGGTCGAGAAGGACCGGATCGATTGCAAGGTTGGTGGCCATGTGTGACTCCTTGTGCGGCAGTTTACACACGTCAGCGCTTTCAGTCGATGCTTGCCAGTGAAGCCAGCCCGCTGCCAGGAACGGTGGATGGTGTGGTCCTGTCCTTGAACGCAGGACGTGCCAGCCGGGCTGCTGGTGGTGAACTTCAGGGCCGCCGCAGACTGGTTCAGTGTGGCGGGTCGCGTCTTCTGCTGGCGTGCATCCGCGTCTGCGGTGATCAACTGAAGTGCAGATTCCCGATCCGCAGCCAGGGCAAGGCCTGGGTGCCGGTGTCGATGCATTCCGAGCTCACGGCGCTCACGTCCAGCAGCATGCGCGCGACGTTGCCGGCGATCATGGTCTCGCTGAGTGCCGGGCCCAGGCGGCCGTCCTCGATCAGGAAGCTGTTCTTGATGACGCCGGAGAAGTCGCCGCTGGGCGCAGGCGTGCCCATCGAGAGGCGGTCGACGACGGCGCCGCGCGGCACTGCGGCGATGATGTCCGCCAGCGGGGTCTGGCCCGGCAGCAGCTGCCAGCCGCGGCCGGCAACGGGTCGGTGCGGCAGCCCGGTCTTGCGGCTGCCATAGAGGCTGGGCGTGAGCTGCGTCAGCACGCCGGCGTCGAGCAGGGTGACGGCCGGGGTGACGAAGGCGTCGGCGCTGACCGGGGCGCAGCCGGGGGCGTCGAAGCGGCTTGCGAGCGTGAGCAGCGGTGCGGCGATGCGCTGGCCCACGCGCTCGCGGTAGAGCGAGCTGCCGTCGATCAGCGGGCCGTCGCCGAGTTGCTCGAGCAGCCAGGCCAGCAGGTCTTCGACCGCGCCGGGCGCCAGCACGACGTCACCGATGAAGCGCGCGGGCAGCGGCTGGGTGTGCACCTGCTGCGTGAGGCCACGCATCATGCGCTCGATACCGAAGGCCGCGGGCACCGCGCTCAGCGACTCCGCGGTGCCGCCGGCGTAGTTGAAGGAACTCGTCTGCCCGCTGTCGCGTGCGAGGCCGAAGACCGACATCTCGGTCCAGCCCAGGTCGCAGGCGATGGCGCTGCCCCCGCTGGTCAGCGTGTGGGAGCGACTGAGCACGTGTGCCGCCAGCGCCTCCTCGATCATCATCGTTGGCACATGCGCGCTGCGCCAATCCAGCAGGGTGCGCAGCGCCGCGGCGAGTTCTTGGGGATCGGCAAGGTGCGGCCCCCGGGTGATGCGTGCAACCTGGGCGCTGGAGACGGCGTTGGCCGCATCGACGGGTGCCGAGCCCGCAGCGGCCCACAGTGCTGCAACGAAGTCGGTGATGCCTTGTGTCGACAGTTCGTTGCCTTCGGCCGCGGCGCGCCGGCCGCCGACGATGGCGCTGGCGGCCAGCACGCGTGCCTCGGTGCTGCGCAGCAGGCTGGGCTCGTTGTGGGCAAGCGTGAGCTCCTGCCGGTGGCGCTCGCTCACCGTCACCTGGGCGTGCTCGAAGCCGCGCGCCAGCAGCGCCTGCAGCAGGTGCTGCGCGGTGCCGGCGGTGTCGAATCCGTTGTTCATCGCCCGATCCTCACTGGCCGCCCAGGTGCGCCCGCGTGCGCAGCGCCGGCCCGCCCACCGAGACCACCATCGGCTGCTTCTTGCCGCAGTAGCCGTTGCAGCTCCATTTCATCTCCCGCCCGACGCCGTCGACCTGCTGCAGCACCTTCAGGGCGCTGCCCGAGAGCGTGGTGTCGCGCACGGCGCGGCCGAGCTTGCCGGCGCGGATCTCGTAGGCCAGGTTGACACCGAACATGAACTCGGTCGTTGCGTCGGCCTGGCCGTTGCTGCTCTCCAGCAGCAGGTAGCCGTCGCTCACGCCCTCGATCAGCTCCTGCAGCGTGCTCGTGCCCGGCAGCACGGCCGTGTTGCGCATGCGCACCAGAGGCTCGTCGTCGGGGCCGTAGGCGCGGGCGTTGCCGCTCGCGGGCAGGCCCAGGCGGGCGGCGGTCTCGCGGCTGTGCATGAACTGGCGCAGCACGCCGCGCTCGATCATGGTCACGTCGCTTGCCGGCGTGCCTTCGTCATCGACGTAGACCGGACACATCAGCTCCTGGCCGTCCCAGTGGTGCGCCAAGTCGACCATCGTGATCAGCTCGCTGGCCACCCGGTGGCCCTGCAGGTCGGCGGTGACTGCGCCCGAGAGCACGGCGTCGGCCTCGCAGGGGTGGCCCATCGCCTCGTGCGCGAGCATGCCGGTGAGGTCGGCCGACAGCACCACCTGCTGCTCGCCGCCGCGTGCGGGCACGGCGTGGCGCTTGGCCTGCAGGTGCTCGTGCAGCCGGGCCAGGCGTGGCGCCAGGGTGGCCAGCGACCAGTCGATGTCGGCCAGGCTGCCCAGGCCCGAGACGATCTCGGTCAGCTCGATCGGCGCGCCCTGGTCGTCCTCGGCCACCAGCACCACATAGACGGCGGCGCGCTGGATGCGGGCAAGTGACTCGCCCCCGGCGTCGGTGCGCAGGTGCTTGCTGTGTGCCTCGTCGGTGATCATGACGCGCGTGCTGCGCAGGCCGGGATACTCGCGCATGCAGTGCGCGTGCAGTTCGCTCATGCGCTGGCTGCACTCCGCCGCGGACAGTGCACTGACGCCGTGTGCGGGCTGCTCGCCGCGGTAGTGGTCCCCGGGCAGGGCCAGTGCGCTGCGCGCGCCGAAGCCGGCCATCGTGCGGGCGTTGTGCAGCGCGCGCTCGCGCATGCGGGAGTGCACGCCGGCCTCACCGGCCGGGGCGCAGGCAAAGCCCCAGTAGCCGCCGTGATAGGCGCGCGCGCTCACGCCGGCCTGCACGCTGCGCAGGTTGCCGGTCAGGTTGCCATCGAGCATCAGCATGCGCGTCTTGCGCAGCTCGTGGTGGCGGAGTTCGAGGTGGGTGTCGGCCAGGGGCATGCGGGGGCTTTCGGTGGGCGGCGCGGTGCTTGTGCCGTACGACGGCGCCGGCTGAAGATCATACGAATCCGCGTGGCGGCGCGCTTGCCTGGGGCTGTTGCTGCGGCACACTGCGCGCCATGAATACCCCCCGCAGAGTGGATGCCGGTCACCGCGCCTGGGTGCGCGAGGCGGTGCGGCGCATCGAGGCCGATTTCCAGCGCAGCAGCGACACGCACCTGATCGCGCTGCCCCTGCCCGGGCTGTCTGGCGTGGACCTCTACCTCAAGGACGAGAGCAGCCACCCCACCGGCAGCCTCAAGCACCGCCTGGCGCGCAGCCTCTTCCTGCATGCACTGTGCAACGGCTGGCTGCACGCCGGCGCGACCGTCGTCGAGGCCAGCAGCGGAAGCACGGCGATCAGCGAGGCCTACTTCGCCCGGCTGCTGGGCCTGCCCTTCATCGCCGTGATGCCCGCCAGCACCAGCCGCGAGAAGATCGCGGCGATCGAGTTCCAGGGCGGGCGCTGCCATCTGGTGGACGATCCGCGCGCGATCTACGGCGAGAGCCAGCGCCTGGCCGATGAGACCGGGGGCCGCTTCCTCGACCAGTTCACCTTCGCCGAGCGGGCCACCGACTGGCGCGCCAACAACAACATCGCGCAGAGCATCTACGCGCAGATGCAGCGCGAGCGCCATCCCTGCCCGGCGTGGATCGTGGCCAGCGCCGGCACCGGCGGCACGCTGGCCACGCTCGGGCGCTACGTGCACTACTGCCGCCATGAGACGCGCGTGTGCGGCGTGGATGCCGAGCGCAGCGTCTTCTTCGACCACTACGTCAGCGGGGCGGCCGACCTGACGCTGGCCGAGGGCTCGCGCATCGAAGGCATCGGCCGCCCGCTCGTGGAGGCCTCGTTCATGCCCGACGTGCTGGATGCGATGGTGAAGGTGCCCGATGTATGGAGCCTGGCGGCGATGCATGTGCTCAGCCGCCGCCTCGGGCGCCCGGTGGGCGGCAGCACCGGCACCAACCTGGTTGCCGCCCTGCTGTGCGCGCAGCGCCTGCACGAGCAGGGGCAGGGCGGCGCGGTGGTCACTCTGCTGTGTGACGGCGGCGAGCGCTACCGCAACACCTATTTCGACGCCGCCTGGCAGCAGGCGCAAGGCCTGTGCAGCGACGCCGAACAGCGCGCCCTCACGCGCTGGATCGAGGGGGCCGAGGTGCCGCAGACGGCCTTGCGCG
>JADZCL010000241.1 GCA_020851615.1 Rubrivivax sp. | reverse complement strand
TGTGCGGCCTCCGACTTGGGGTAGGCCTTCAGCAGTTCCTCGATCGTCTTGCGTGCGCCCTTGGTGTCCTTCATCTCGGCCTGGCTGTTGGCCAGCGCCAGCAGCGCCTCGGGGGCACGCGGATGCTCGGGCGCGGCGCTGACGAAGGCGCGGAAGCTGGCGATCGCCTCCTTGTAGTCGCGCCGTGCGTACTGGGCGTTGCCCAGCCAGAAGCGGGTCGAGTCGCCGTAGCCGCTGCTCGGGTAGCGACGCAGGAAGCCCGCCAGCGCCGGCGCAGCCTTGTCGAAATCGCCCGCGCGCATCAGGGCCACCGCGTCCTCGTAGGCCTTGCGCTCGTCGGGGTCGGCATTGAACTCACGCCCGTCCAGGCTCACGCGCACCGGCTCGAGCTTGCGCACCCGCTCATCGACCGATTGGCCAAGGTCACGCTGGCGCTTGTGCAGCTCGGCGAGCTCACGCTGCATCTGCTCGTCGCTGCCGCGCAAGCGCGCGGCGTCGCTGCGCAGGGCCTCGAGCTGGTTGTTGAGGTCCAGCAGGCTGCGCCGCAGCGCCGCCACCTGCTCCTGCAACTGCGCATTGGCCTGGTTGAGCTCGGTGATACGTGCCTTCTGCTGCTCTTCGACCTGCGTGACGCGGGTGCGCAGGTCCAGGATCGCGCGGCGTGCCTCGTCGTCCTCGAACAGCGCTGCCGACGCGGGTTGCAGGGCCGCCTGCGCCAGCCACAACAGGCACGCCAGTGTCGGCGCGGTACCGCGCCAGGCGCTGCGGCCGCTGTGCTGCAAGGCCGCCACGTCAGCGGTCCTTCAGCTCGACACGCCGGTTCCTGGACCAGGCTTCCTCGGTGCTGCCCTGCATGGCCGGGCGCTCTTCGCCGAAGCTCACGGCCTCGAGCTGGCTGGCGCCGGCGCCCAGCAACTCGAGCGCGCGCACCACGGCCTCGGCCCGCTTCTGGCCAAGTGCCAGGTTGTATTCACGGCTGCCGCGCTCGTCGGTATGGCCCTCGGCGACCATGTGGCGCTGCTTGCTGGCCACCAGCAACCGCGCGTTGCCTTCCAGCACCGGTCGGTACTCGTCCTTGACGACGAAGCTGTCGAAGTCGAAGTAGACCAGGCGCGCCAGCCCCGCGGGTACGTCTGCACCCGTGCTCTTGCCGGTGAGGTCGACGCTGGCCACCTGGGACTGGGGTGTGGCGCCGCTGCTGGCCGCGCCCTGTCCGCCCGCGGTCCCTGCATCCGTGACCGGGGTGGGCGTGCGTGACTCGACCGGCACCTGGTCGTTGAGCTTGACGCCCGAGGCGCAACCGGCCAGCCAGACGGCTGCGGTCAGGGTGGCGATGCACAGGGGGGCTCTGGATTTCATCAATGGCTCCTGGAGCGGGACGAGGAAGGGGACAGGCGAGAACGAAGCTGCGGCGGGCCGCGACGGCAGCGCTCAGCGGTTGAACGGCCCCCACGCCGGCTCGAGCATGTCGGCACCGGTGCCGACCAGGCGCGTCTTGATCTTGCCGTCGAGGGTGGTGGTCATGAGCAGGTCGCGCCCGCGCTCACGCGTGGTGTAGACGATCAGGCGGCCGTTGGGCGCAAAGCTCGGGCTCTCGTCGTCGCTGGTGTCGGTCAGCAGGCGCACCCCGCCGCTGGCGAGGTCCATCACCGCGAGCTTGAATGCGCCGCCGCCCTGGCGCGTGACATGGGCCATCAGCTTGCCATCGGGGCTGATGCTGGGGCTGATGTTCTGCGAGCCGGCGAAGGTCATGCGCTCGGCACTGCCCCCTGCCGCCGGCAGGCGGTAGATCTGCGGACTGCCGCCGCGGTCGCTGACGAAGTAGATCGTGCGGCCGTCGGGGGCATAGGTGGCCTCGGTGTCGATGGCGCCGCTGCTCGTGAGCCGGCGTGGAGTGCCGCCGTCACGCGGCATCACGAAGAGCTGGGCGATGCCGGCGGTGGAGAGCGTGACGACGAGTTCGCGCCCGCTGGGCGCCCACGCCGGCGCGCTGTTGGAGCCGCGGAAGTTGGCCAGCGGGCGCCGCTCGCCGCTCATCAGGTTCTGCACCCAGACGACCGCCTTCTGCGACTCGAAGGAGACGTAGGCCAGCTCGCCCCCATCGGGCGACCATGCCGGGGAGATGATGGGCTCGGCGCTGGCCAGCGCGACCTGTGCACGCTCGCCATCGGCGTCGGTGACATAGAGCGTGTGGCGGCGACCGCTGCGCAGGACGTAGGCGATGCGGGTGGAGAAGACGCCGGGCTCGCCGATCAGGGCCTGGTAGACCTCGTCGGCGATGCGGTGTGCGGCCAGGCGCAGGTCGGCGGCGACGACGAGCTGGCTGCGGCCCAGCAGTTCCTCACCTCGGACCGCATCCCAGAGCTTGAAGCGCACGTCGAAGCGGCCATCGGCCAGGCGCGCCACCGAGCCGCCGACCACCGCGTCAGCCCCGCGCGCGCGCCATTCGGCCGCCACGACGCTGCTGCGCTCGTCCAGCGGCTGCGGCGAGTCGGCGGCCCGGAAGAGTCCGCTGCGGGCCAGGTCGGCGCGCACGATGGCGCCGATGGCGACCCCGGCCACGCCCTCGTCACGGAAGTTGCCGATGACGACCGGAATCTGCGTGGCCCCAACGCCGCTGATCTCGACCCGAAACTGCGCGGCCGCAGGCCGGGTCGCCAGCGCCGCACCGGTGGCGCACAGCGCGGCAAGGGCTTGTCTGCGGGAGGGCATGGAGCCTGTGGATTGCATCGGGTCGATTTGGTTCAATCGGCGTGGTGCGAACGGCGGGTCCGGACAGGCCGGGGATTGTAGGCAGCGCCGCCGGCTGGCACCCGCCCGCGATAATGCACGCGCGCCATGGGCACCCTCACGCAGCGCCTTGCGCGCATCGCTCCGTACCTGCGAAACGGCCGGCGTGCGCTGGCGCTGGCGGGCCTGGGTGCGGTGGTGGGCGCATCGACCGAGCCGATGATCCCGGCGCTGCTGCAGCCGCTGCTGGACAAGGGCTTCACCACGCGCGAGCTGCCGCTGTGGAGCATCCCGCTGGCACTCATCGTGCTCTTTGCGGTCCGCGGCCTGGCCGGCTTCGTCGCCCAGTACGGCCTGGCCGCGGCCGCGCAGAACGGCGTGCTGCAACTGCGACAGGCGATGTTCGAGCGCCTGCTTGCCGCCCAGCCGGCGCTCTACGGCGCCAGCTCGGCCAGCCAGCTCACCAACACGGTTGTCTACGAGGTGCAGCAGGGGACGACGCAGCTCATCGGCGCGTTGCTCACCTTGATCAAGGACGCCCTGACGCTCATTGCGCTGCTGGCCTACCTGCTGTGGCTGAACTGGCAGCTCACGCTCTTCGTTGGGCTGCTGTTCCCCGCGCTGGCCTTCGTCATGCGCACGCTCGGACGGCGCCTGCACCGGCTGACGGTGTCGGTGCAGGGGGCGACCGACGAACTGGCCTACGTGGTGGAGGAGAACGTGCTGGCCTGGCGCATCGTGCG
>JADZCL010000240.1 GCA_020851615.1 Rubrivivax sp. | reverse complement strand
GACGGCATGCGCGACCCGGCGTTCTACGACCGCGACACCTTCTTCTACGACCGGCTCGAGTTGCTCCGCGGCTCGGCGTCCATGCTCTTTGGGCGCGGCTCCACCGGCGGTGCCGTCAACCAGGTCGGCAAGGTCGCGCGCGCCATCGACGAACACCAGGTCGATTTCACGTTCGGCAACCATGCCTACCTGCGCATGGTCGGCGACTTCAATCTGCGTCTGGGCAGCGAGTCGGCGCTGCGCCTGGGCACCATGCTGACCAAGGCCGACAACAACGGCGCCGGCAGCGCGCTGGACAAGAGCGGCATCGCCGCCACAGCGCGCCTTGGCATCGGCACACGCGACGAGTTCAGCGTCACCGGCTACTTCCTCGACAACCGCAACGGCATGAACTACGGCATGCCCTGGATCCGGCCCACGCCAGATTCACCGACATCGGCGACGACGCTCCTGCCCCTGGACCCGAAGGCCTACTACGGCCTGGCCAGCGACTACAACGCGGGTCAGGCCAGCACCCTCACGGCCACCCACACGCACCGCTTCGACCGCAACCACGAGATCACGACCAAGCTCCGCCATGGGGGCTACAAGCGCGACCAGCGCTCGGGCGCACTGCGCCTGGCCCCGGCGAGGCTTCAGCCCGGCGGGATCGCCGCCTCGCTCGAGACCTTCGGGCCGGACACGGTGATCACGCGGGGCACGCACCTGAAGATCCAGGACCTCGACACCTGGTTCGCGCAGAGCGACTACAGCGGCAAGTTCAAGGCGCTGGGGCTGCGCCACGAGGTGCAGGCCGGCGTCGACTTCGCACGCGAGGACAAGACGGTCTACGGCGCACGCAACGCCGCGCAGGGCGGCGCCGTCCCGGTCAAGCCCACCACCACGGTGGGGCATCCCGACGACGGCGCATCGGTCGACGAATCGCTGCGCGTGCTGCGCACGACCAGCGACTACACCTCCGAGGGCGTGGGCATCTACGCGCAGGACCTGGTGCAGTTGGCGCCGGCGTGGAAGCTGCTCCTGGGCTTGCGCTACGACCGCCTCACGGGCGACTACAACACCTACGCGATCCCGGGCAATGCGCCCGGCCCGGTGAGCACGAGAACCTATCGCATGAAGGTCGCAGAGTGGAGCAAGCGCCTGGGCGTGCTCTTCCAGCCGACTCCGCTGGCTTCGTTCCACTTCTCGGCTGCAACCTCGTTCAACACCTCGGGTGATGCCTACTCGCTGGGGGCCTCCAACGTCGACACCCCGCCCGAGCAATCGATCAACCTCGAGCTGGGTGCCAAGCTCGATTCCGAGGACGGCAAGCTCTCGACGCGCTTTGGCATCTTCCGCTCGACCAAGCTGCACGAGCGCAACACCGACCCGCTGGTGAATCTGGTCACGCTCTCGGGCAAGCGCCACGCTGCGGGGCTGGACTTCGACGTCGCCGGGCGCATCACGCCCGCGTGGGAGGTCTTTGTCTCCTACATGTGGATGCCGGTGGCCAACATCGACGAGGGCGTGCCCGGCAGCGAAGGCCAGGGCACGCGCCCCTCGCTCACCCCCGAGCACTCCGGCACCGTGTGGAGCACCTATCAGCTCAACCCCAAGCTGCGCCTGGGAGCGGGCCTGAACATGCGCTCGTCACAGACGCCCAATCGCAACCCGGGCTGGTCGGCCAAGGGCTACGTCACCGGCGACCTGATGGCCGAATACATCGTCGTGCCCGAGCAGCTGACGCTCAAGCTCAACCTCACGAACGTCACCAACAAGCTCTACGCCGATGCGCTCTACACCGGCCACTACATCCCCGGCGCCGGGCGGCTGCTGCAGCTGACCGCGAACTGGAAGTTCTGACGACGCGGCCGGACCCCGTCGGCGCAACCCGTGCCAAGCACTGCAGACGACTGGAGTGCGCACTCCAGTCGGGCCAGCGCCCATTGCCTGGGCGGGCTCCGGGCCCTACGATTGCGGGCTGTCATCCGCCTGATCCGTGCATCGGTTGGGGCCTGCCATGAAGCGCATCGTCATCGCCGTGAGAAAGCCAGCCAAGCCGCGCAACCCGTTGGTTGCCGCGGCACGCTTTCGCGCGGCGGGCGCACACCGGCGCAGCCCGGGCGGACAGCGGCAACAGGCGCAACGCGAGCTCCAGGCCACGCTGCGGCACGAGTCGCGCGACCGCGGCGACACGCAGCGCGGCCGCTGAGCGCCTGCAGAGCATTCCGCCACACCCGCGCCGGCGTCCCCCTGACGGGGTGCACGCAGCGCGTGCCGCGCCCCAACGGCACTCAAGTTCGTTGCGCCGGCGACCGATATCCGTCGCATCATGGCTACGCCGACGCCCACAGGCCACAAGCCGGCCTTTCTCCACACGCCACCCAGAGACGTGGCGGCCTGGGTCGCGGCCTTCGACGTGGCCACGCTGCCCATCCTCGCAAGCAGTGTCGCAACGCTCGAGGAGCTCAGCCTCAATGAAGACGCCGTCGACGCCCACATGCTGGCGCAGGCGCTCAGCGATGACCCGCTGTTTGCCATCAAGGTCTTCGCCCACCTTGCGCAACGGCGCCGCGGGCGCGACGGGGGTGACGCCGAGACCTTGACGCAAGCGCTCGTCATGCTGGGGATCACGCCCTTCTTTCGTGACTTCCCGGCGCAGTCGACCGTCGACGAGCACCTGGCCGAGTGGCCACAGGCGCTGGACGGGTTCAACGCGGTACTGGCGCGTTCGCACCGGGCCGCACGCTTTGCGCTGGCCTTTGCCGTGCAGCGCATGGATCGCGACAACGCCGTCCTCTACGGCGCAGCCCTCCTGCACGACTTTGCCGAACTCCTCCTGTGGCTGCGGGCTCCGGTGTTGGCGATCGAAATCGCACGCCGGCAGCGCGCCGACTCCACGCTGCGCTCGGCGGCCGTGCAGCTCCAGCTCCTCAATGTGCAACTGGCCGACCTCCAGCACGCCTTGATGAACGAGTGGCATCTTCCGCGCGTGCTGATCGACTTCGCGGACGCCAAGCGCGAAGCGACATCGCCCCAGGCCCGCAACGTCCACCTCGCGATCCGGCTGGCGCGCCACACCGCCGCCGGCTGGGACAACGCGGCCCTGGCCGACGACGTCCGCGATATCGCGGCGTTGCTGCACATGGCACCCGACCCGACGCTGGCGCTGCTGCAGGACATCGACGAAGCCTGAGGCCGGCGCCGAGTCGACCGCCCGTGGAACGCCCGCTTCAGTGCACCTGCGGGGCGGGCGCCAGGCAGCGCTGCAGTTCATCCCAGGGCTCGCCGCGCCAGATCATTCTCATGTGACCCGCGCCACGCAGCAGCCGGTTGTCCGCACCGTCCAGCGTGGCGGTGGGCGCCGGAAAGACGATGTTGTCGCACGGACTCCAGAAGCAGACCACGCGCTGCCGATGCGCCGCCTGTTCCTTCTGCGCCAGCGCCGCCAGCCAGGGACTCGAGCGGCGCATCTGGCGCACGTTGGGCAGCGGGCCCAGGGCGGCCAGCAGCGTTCCCTGATGCGGCGTCCCGATGGTGATGAGACGGTGCAGCCGCTGCGGCGGCTGCTGCACCCACCATGCGCGCACCGCCAGTCCGCCCATGCTGTGCGCAACGACGACCGGCGCCAGCCCGGTGCTGCGTTCCAGCCGCACCACGGCGGCCTCGATCGCGTCGCAGTAGGCCTCGATCGGTCCCCAGGGCGGTTCGAGCGTGATGGCCAGGTGGGGGTCGCCGCGCTGGCGCAGCCGACGCATCCAAGGCAACCAGAGACCGCGGGTACATGCGAAGCCATGGACCAGGAGCACGCCGCGCCGCCCGTGCGGATGCTGCGGCAGCACGTCGGGCAGGGAGCCGCTGCGAAACGGCTGTTGCCAGCCGAACACCCGGACGGATGCGGCCAGTTCAAGGGGCCAGGCGCGCAACAGGTCACCCCGGCGCAGGCCCAGTCCCCGGATGCCGCCATTCACCAGCCCCATCACCAGGAACTGCAGCATCAGTACGATGGGCAGCGCAAACACCACCGCCAGGCCGAGCAGCAGGATGCCGGTCGCCACGCCCACGATGAGTCCGACACAGACGCCAGCCAGCACCAGGGCCCAGGCCAGGACGAAGACACGCTGGAGGCTGGCGTTCACGGATGAGGATGTTGGCGGCAACATGGGCGACTGGCCATGCACCAGATGGTGGGGAGTGTGGCCAAGTGGCCAGTGAGATCCTGCAGCTCCTTGAACAGGTGGAGCGCGAACGCCAGCGCCGCCACCAACAGCCCACGCTGGCGGCCGCTGTGCAAGAGGTCAAGGGCTTCCAGCAGCATCGTTTTGCAGCCAGCTACCGTGATCTGTCGCTTTCGCCGCGCTATCGCGACGTCGTGCGCTTCTTCCTGGCGGACCTCTACGGGCCGCTCGACTACCAGCAGCGCGATCGCGATTTCGCCCGCATCGTGCCCCGGATCGAAGCGCTCTTTCCAAGCGCCGTCCGCTCCACGGTCTTGTCCCTGGCGCGGCTGCATGCGCTCTCCGAGGAGCTCGATACGGCAATGGCCCTGGCGGTCCCCGACGGGCCGCTGAGCGCGGCCGACTACGCGCGCGCCTGGCGTGCGGTCGGACGCCAGGGCGATCGCCTCCATCAGCTGCAACTGGTCCTCGCGCTGGGTGCGGCGCTTGATCTCCACACCCGCCACGCCTGGCTGCGCCGCGCCCTCAGGCTGATGCGCGCCCCAGCCCGTGCCGCGGGGCTCTCGGCCATGCAGGGCTTCCTGGAGCGCGGCATGCATGCCTTCAGCGCGATGCAGGGCGCCGACGAATTCCTGCGCGTGGTCCAGACGCGGGAGGCCTCGCTGATCACCGCGCTGTTTGCGGGTGACGACGAGGCCCTCGGCGTCGACCGTCCATAGCCTGGCAGCCCTGCACACGATGCGGCTGCGCTATTTCTTGCCCGGCCGCCCGCTGAGGGCCAGCGCCAGGCAGACTGCCAGCACCATCGCCAGATAGGTTGCCATGCGCCCGTCACGCCCGAACAGCGCCAGGCCGGCCAGGGTTGCTGCGGCCGCTGCACCGCAGGCAGCCAGGGCCAGTCGCCGCCAGAGCCTTGCATCGCGTGCGCCGCGGCTGCGCCTGAGCCAGACCCCGGTCGATGCGATCACGCCCAGCAGCATCGCCATGCTGAAGAGATCGAGCAGATGCCACAGGAGATCGATCGGGCCCATCGGGAGTCACAGATGCTGCGGCCGGTGAAACGCCGGCAGGCGGCGCGATCCTACAATCTGCACCGTGTCCGTCCTCGCCCTCGGCCTGAACCACCAGACTGCGCCGCTCGACCTGCGCGGGCGCTTTGCGTTCGCGCCCGAGGCGACGGCGGCCGCCCTGCACGGGCTGCGGGAACGGCTGACGCGGGTCGCGCCCGAGGCGGCGCTGGTCTCGACCTGCAACCGCACCGAGCTCTACCTCGCGGCCGGCGGCGACCATCCGCCCGAACTCGCCGCCCCGGTGCTGGGCTGGCTGGCGGGCCAGGGCGGGGTGAGCACCGAGGAACTGCGCCGCCACACCTACGTGCTCGAGGATCAGGCGGCGGCGCGCCACGCGTTCCGGGTGGCCGCGGGGCTGGACTCGATGGTCTTGGGCGAGCCCCAGATCCTGGGCCAGATGAAGCAGGCCGTGCGCCAGGCAAACGAGGCCGGCACCTTGGGCACCACGCTGCACCAGCTCTTCCAGCGCTCGTTCTCGGTGGCCAAGGAGGTCCGCACCGTCACCGAGATCGGCGCCCACTCCATCAGCATGGCCGCCGCCGCCGTGCGACTGGCGTGCGAGCTGTTCGAGCGCCTGGACGAAGTCAACGTGCTCTTCATCGGCGCCGGTGAAATGATCGACCTGGTGGCCACGCACTTCGTGGCCCGCACGCCGCGCAGCATGGCGGTTGCCAACCGGACCCTCGAGCGCGGCGAGCGCCTGGCCGCTCGCCTGGGCGCGCACGCGCTGCGCCTGTCCGACCTGCCCACGCGCCTGCACGAGTTCGACGCCGTCGTCTCCTGCACGGCCAGCACGCTGCCGATCATCGGGCTGGGCGCCGTCGAGCGCGCACTGCGCCAGCGGCGGCACCGGCCGATCTTCATGGTCGACCTGGCGGTGCCACGCGACGTCGAGCCCGAGGTCGCCTCGCTGCCCGATGTCTATCTCTACACCGTCGACGACCTCTCCGCCCTCGTCCAGACGGCCGGCGAGAAGCGCCAGGCCGCCGTGCAGCAGGCGGAAGCCATCATCGACGCCGGCGTGCAGAGCTTCGCGCACTGGCTGGACCAGCGCGCTGCGGTCCCGCTGATCCAGTCGCTCAATCACCAGGCCGAGGACTGGAGCCGCGCCGTGGTGACCCGCGCCCGCCGCCAGCTGGCCCGCGGCGCGCCCATCGACACGGTGCTCGAGGCACTCGCGCGCGGCCTGTCGCGCAAGATGCTGCATGGCACGCTGGCCGAGCTGCACACCAGCGCCGGTGACGAGCGCCAGGCGCTGGCGCAGACGGTCTCGCGCCTGTTCCTGCGCAGCAGCAGCCGCGGCCCCGGCGACGCCGGCCATTAGCGCCTCATTGCCGCACCCGGCCGTCCGTGCGGCCGGTCACCCTTGCCATGAACCCGACCCTGCGCGACCGCTTCGAACGCCTGATCCTGCGCCTGTCCGAGCTCGATGCCCTGCTGGCCGAGCCCAAGGTCCTGGCCGACATCAAGCGCTGGCGCACGCTGGCCAGCGAGCAGGCCGACGCCGCGCACGTCGTGCAGCTCTACCGCCGCCACCAGGCTTGCGAGGCCGACCACGCCGCGGCTCGCGAGATCCTTGCCGACACCCGGACCGACGATGAGTTGCGGGCCCTTGCGCGCGAGGAGCTGGCCGCCGCGGAGGACGGGTTGCAGCGCCTGGAAGGCGAACTGCAGGCAGCCCTCGTGCCGCGCGACGCCGACGATGCGCGCGACGCGTTCCTCGAAATCCGCGCCGGCACCGGTGGCGACGAATCGGCCCTCTTCGCCGGTGATCTGGCGCGCATGTACCAGCGCTACTGCGAGCGCCAGGGCTGGCGCACCGAGATCCTGAGCGAGAGCCCCGCCGATCTCGGCGGCTACAAGGAACTCGTGCTGCACGTGCAGGGTGAGAACGTCTATGCGCAGCTGCGCTTCGAGAGCGGCGGGCACCGCGTGCAACGCATCCCGGCGACCGAGTCGCAAGGACGCATCCACACCAGCGCGTGCACGGTGGCGGTGATGCCCGAGCCCGACGCGGCGGAGGAACTCAGGCTCAACCCGGCCGAGCTGCGCATCGACACCTACCGGGCCAGCGGCGCTGGCGGCCAGCACGTCAACCGCACCGACAGCGCCATCCGCATCACCCACCTGCCCACCGGCATCGTGGCCGAATGCCAGGACGATCGCAGCCAGCACCGCAACAAGGCCAAGGCGCTGGCCGTGCTGGCCGCGCGGCTGCGCGAGATCGAACGCAACGAGCGCGCCGCGCGCGAGGCGGCCACGCGCAAGGCACTGGTTGGCAGCGGCGATCGCTCGGACCGCATCCGCACCTACAACTTCCCGCAGGGCCGCGTGACCGACCACCGGATCAACCTCACGCTCCACAAGCTCGGCATGGTGATGGACGGCGATCTGGCCGAGCTGATCGCTGCGCTGCAGGCCGAGCGGGCGGCGCAACAACTGGCGCAGCTCGAGACCGGAGCGGCCTGATGCGCGTGACGCAGGCCCTGGCGCTGGCGCGCTCGCAGGGGCTCACTCGCCTGGATGCCCAGTTGCTGCTGTGCCACCACCTGCAGCGCCCGCGCAGCTGGCTGCTGGCCCATGACCACGAGCTGCTGCCGCCCGCCATCGAAGTGGCCTTGCGCGACGACTTCGTACAGCGCGCCGCAGGGGTGCCGCTGGCCTACCTGACGGGTGAGCGCGAGTTCCATGGCCTGCGCCTGGCCGTGACGCCCGCGGTCCTGGATCCACGGCCGGACACCGAGACGCTGGTCGACTGGGCTCTGCAATGGCTGTCCGGCCGCACCCGGCCCACGGTGCTGGACCTGGGCACCGGCAGCGGCGCGATCGCGATCGCCGTGGCGCACGCACGGCCCGACGCCATCGTTACCGCAACAGACCTCGACGCCGCAGCCCTGGCCGTGGCACGCGCCAACGCGCACACCCACGGCGTCGTGCTCGAATGCCTGCTCGGAAGCTGGTGGACACCGCTTGGCGGGCGGCGCTTCGACCTGGTGCTCTCCAACCCGCCCTATATCGCGGCCGACGATACACACCTGGCAGCACTCGGGCACGAACCCCAACACGCCCTGACACCGGGCGGCGATGGCCTGGACGCCTTGCGCACCCTCGCTGCCGGCGCGGCCCTGCACCTGCAGCCCACTGGTGCGGTGATCCTGGAGCACGGCTTCGACCAGGCCGCGGCGGTGCGCACCCTGCTGCACGGCGCAGGGCTGGTCGCTGCACAGACCCGCACCGATCTGGGCGGGCAGGACCGCTGCACCGGCGCATGCCGGGCGGGGTGAGTGCCGGCAGCAGCGACGATGCCCGGACACACCCCCGGGCATTGCCGATGCCGTATAACCGCGGCTTCGTTTTCTGCAACGCATTCTTCGAGAGGCTTCGCCATGAGCGACGTTCGCCAGCGCATCGACGATCTCGTCAAGGGCAACCGCGTGATGCTCTTCATGAAGGGCACTGCCCAGTTCCCACAGTGCGGCTTCTCCGGGCGTGCGATCCAGGTGCTGCAGGCCTGTGGCGTGAACGACTTCAAGACCTTCAACGTGCTCGAGGACGAGGAGGTCCGCCAGGGCATCAAGGACTACTCGCAGTGGCCCACGATCCCGCAGCTCTACGTCGGCGGCGAGTTCGTCGGTGGCTCGGACATCATGATGGAGATGTACCAGTCGGGCGAACTGCAACAGGTGCTGGGCGGGGCCTGAAGCCCCACCGGCGCGCTCACGCGCGAACGTCCCACTGCCGGCGGGCACCGAAGACCAGGTTCGGATACTCCATGCGCCCGCGGCTGCCGTTGTAGCGGCCCAGCGCCAGCACCAGGTCGCCGCGCTCGATGTCGAGGTAGTGGCGCAGGATGACGCAGCCAAAGCGCAGGTTGGTCTGCAGGTGAAACAGGCGCGCCGCGTCGCCGTCACCGATCGTGCGCGCCCAGAACGGCATCACCTGCATGTAGCCACGTGCACCGGCGCTGCTGATCGCGTACTTGCGAAAGCCGCTCTCGACCTGGATCAGCCCGAGCACGAGTGCGGTCTCGAGCCCGGCACGCCGACTTTCGTACCAGGCCGTCTCGAGGAATTCGACGCGCGTCTGGTGCTCCGCCTTGCGCGGCCGCAGCCGCTGGCTCGCCTCGCCCAACCAGCGCAGATAGGCCACGCGCGCGTCGATGGTCTCGAAGCGCGGACGCGGCGGCGCCAGTTCTGCCACCGACGCCGCCAGCGCCGTGCGCACCGCATCGGCCAGGGGCTCTTCGAGCTGCGTGCCCGCGTGCGCCGGCCTGGCCGCAGTCAGCGCAAGACCCGCCCCGCCGAGCACGAAGGCCCGCCGCGCAAGCCCGCGGTCGCCCGTTGTCATTCCTGCAGGCGGCCCACCACCTTGGCCACCGCATCGGCCAGCGGCAGCACGGTGGCCGCGGCATCGCGGCGCCCTTGCAGCTCGACCGTACCGGCCTTGAGACCGCGATCGGAGATCACCACGCGCAAGGGCACGCCGATCAGCTCCCAGTCGGCGAACATCGCCCCCGGACGCTCGCCGCGGTCATCGAGCAAGACGTCGATGCCCGCTGCCTGCAACTGGCCATGCAAGGCCTCGGCCGCGGCGCGCACCTCGGCACTGCGGTCCATGCCGATCGGGCAGATGACGACAGCAAACGGCGCCATCGACACCGGCCAGACGATGCCGCGCTCATCGTGGTTCTGCTCGATGGCCGCGCCAAGCAGCCGCGTCACCCCGATGCCGTAGCAGCCCATCTCGAAGGGCTGCGGCTTGCCGTTCTCGTCGAGGAAGGTCGCGCCCATGGGCTCGCTGTACTTCTTGGTGCCGAGGTAGAAGACATGCCCGACTTCGATGCCGCGCTGGATCGCCAGCACGCCCTGCCCGTCGGGCGACGGGTCACCCGCGACGACGTTGCGGATGTCGGCGACCAGGTCCGGCTCGGGCAGGTCGCGCCCCCAGTTGACGCCGGTGAGGTGGTAGTCGGCCTCGTTGGCGCCGCAGACGAAATCGGCCATGTTCGCCACCGTGCGATCGGCGATCACCTTGACCGGCTTGCGCGTGGACACCGGGCCGAGATAGCCCGGCTTGCAGCCGAAGTGCGCGTCGATCTCGGCCGCCGTGGCGAAGCGGAACCCGCCCGCCAGCCCCGGCAGCTTGCCGGCCTTGACCTCGTTGAGCGCATGATCGCCGCGCACGAGCAGCAGCCACAGCGTGGCATCACGCACGACACCCGCCTCGTCCTGGGTGTCGGTGGCCAGCACGAGCGACTTCACCGTCTGCGCCAGCGGCAAACCCAGCAGCTCGGCGACGCTTTCGCAGGTGCTGCGGCCCGGGGTCGGCGTGCGCGCCATCCCCTGCGCCGCCACCGCCCGCGTGACCCGCAGCGGCAGTGCCTCGGCCAGCTCGACGTTGGCGGCGTAGGCGCTCGTGGGGCAGTAGGCGATGGCGTCCTCACCGGTATCGGCAATGACCTGGAACTCGTGCGATGCGTCCCCGCCGATGGCGCCGGTATCGGCCGCCACGGCGCGGTACTGCAGGCCGAAGCGGTCGAAGATGCGCTTGTAGGCGTCGAACATCGCCTGGTAGCTGCGCAGCGCGGCGGCCTTGTCGCGATCGAAGGAGTAGGCATCCTTCATCGTGAACTCGCGGCCTCGCATGACCCCAAAGCGCGGCCGGCGCTCGTCGCGGAACTTGGTCTGGATGTGATAGAAATTGCGCGGCAGCTGACGGTAGCTGCGCAGCTCCTGGCGGGCGATGTCGGTGATCACCTCCTCGCTCGTGGGCTGGATCACGAAGTCGCGCTGGTGGCGGTCCTTCACGCGCAGCAGTTCGGGGCCATAGGCCTGGAAGCGTCCAGTCTCCTGCCACAGCTCGGCCGGTTGCACGACCGGCATCAGAAGCTCGACCGCGCCGGCGCGGTTCATCTCCTCGCGGATGATGGCCTCGACCTTGCGGATCACGCGCAGGCCCATGGGCATGTAACTGTAGATGCCGGCCGAGAGCCGCTTGATCAGGCCAGCGCGCATCATCAGCCGGTGGCTGACGATCTCGGCATCGGCGGGCGCTTCCTTGAGCGTGGAGACAAAGGTCGCTGAGGCTTTCATCGTGTGGGCCTGGCCACCGACGTCGCCTGCGCATCCGGGGCCATCGCCGCCGTCTGCGGCCGATACGGGTTTGCGAGGAATCGCAGCCCGTGATGCGCCGGTGCAATAATGACTTCAGTCACAGAATTCGGGGTCCGATTATGCTCGACCGAGAGGGCTTCAGGCCCAACGTCGGCATTGTCCTGCTCAACTCCAGGAACCAGGTGTTCTGGGGCAAGCGCTTGCGCACCCACTCCTGGCAGTTTCCGCAAGGCGGCATCAAGCACGGAGAGTCGCCCGAGCAGGCCATGTACCGGGAGTTGCAGGAGGAAGTCGGCCTGCGGCCCGAGCACGTCCAGATTGTCGGCCGTACGCGCGACTGGCTGCGCTACGAAGTGCCCGACCATTTCATCCGCCGCGAGGCGCGTGGCCACTACCGCGGACAGAAGCAGATCTGGTTCCTCCTGCGGCTGCTCGGGCGCGACAGCGACATGAATCTGCGTGCCACCGATCACCCCGAGTTCGACGCCTGGCGCTGGAACGAGTACTGGGTGCCGCTGGACGTGGTGATTGAATTCAAGCGCGGCGTCTACGAGATGGCGCTCACCGAACTGGCGCGCTACCTGCCGCGCCCGCAGAACCACAACCGCTTCCTGCGCGCAGGCATGCGCCAATTCCGCCACGAGGCCGATGTGCCCACGGCCCCCACGCCGCTGGACGGCGACACGGACACCGAGCGCGATCCACACGCTGGCACCTGAAGCTCAGCGCAGCACCAAGTTGTCGCGGTGGATCATCTCGGGCTCGTTGGCATAGCCCAGCACGGCGGCGATGCGCGAAGAGGCGCACTTCGTGATGCGCCGTGCGTCGGCGGCCGCGTAGTTGGCCAGGCCACGCCCGATCTCCTGGCCACCGGCATCGCGCACCGCAATCACGTCGCCGCGCGCGAAGTCGCCCTGGACTTCGGTAATGCCGATGGGCAAGAGGCTCTTGCCCTCGTCGCGCAGCTTGGCGACCGCTCCGTCGTCGGCCACCACCGCACCGCGCAGCTGCAGGTGATCGACCATCCACTGCTTGCGCGCCGCCAGCTTGGCCGTCCTGGCCAGGAGGACGGTGCCGATCGCTTCGCCCGCCGCCAGGCGCAACAGCACGTCGGGTTCACGTCCCCAGGCGATCACCGTGCTGGCACCACTGCCCGCGGCGCGTTTGGCTGCCAGGATCTTGGTGATCATCCCGCCGCGCCCGATCGCCGAGCCCACACCGCCAGCCATCCGCTCGAGTTGAGCGTCGCCCGCCAGCGCCTCGTCGATGAAGCGCGCCTGCGGATCCCGGCGCGGATCGGCCGAGTACAGGCCGCGCTGGTCGGTCAGGATCACCAGCGCATCGGCTTCGACCAGGTTGGCCACCAGGGCACCCAGGGTGTCGTTGTCGCCGAACTTGATCTCGTCGGTGACCACGGTGTCGTTCTCGTTGATGACCGGAATCACCGACAGCGACAGCAGCGTCAGCAGCGTCGAGCGCGCGTTCAGGTAGCGCTCGCGATCGACCAGGTCGGCGTGCGTGAGCAGCACCTGTGCGCTGTGCATGCCCTGCGCGCGCAACTGCGTCTCGTAGATCTGCGCCAGGCCCATCTGCCCGACGGCCGCAGCGGCCTGCAGCTCGTGGATCTCGCGCGGGCGCGTGGTCCAGCCCAGGCGCTTCATGCCCTCGGCGATCGCGCCGCTCGAGACCATGACCATCTCGCGCCCCTCGCGCGCCAGTGCTGCGAGCTGGCGCGCCCAGTTCCCGATCGCCTCGGCGTCGATGCCACGGCCCTCATCCGTGACCAGGCTGGAGCCCACCTTGACGACAATGCGGCGGGCATTGGCAAGCACGCTACTCATCGGGCGCTCCGGTGGCCCCGGGTGCGGCGGCAAAGCGCGGGTCCGGCGGTGGCGCCTCCTGCTGCTGCCCGGCGACATGCGCATAGACCTGCTCGACCAGCGTCTGCAGCCCCTCGTGCGCCAGCGCCGAGATGCAGAACACCGGCCCCTTCCAGCGCATCCGGCGCACGAAGTCGCGCACGCGCGCTGCGCGCTCTTCCTGCGGCACCATGTCGATCTTGTTGAGCACCAGCCAGCGCGGCTTGGCGTGCAGCGCCGCGTCGTGCTTCTTCAGTTCGGCCACCACGGCCCGCGCCTGGCGCACCGGATCGACGGTGTCGTCGAACGGCGCCAGGTCGACCACGTGCAGCAGCAGCCGCGTGCGCTGCAGGTGACGCAGGAACTGGTGCCCGAGGCCCGCCCCTTCCGAGGCCCCCTCGATCAGCCCGGGCAGATCGGCCACCACGAAGCTGCGCTCGGGGCCCACCCGCACGACGCCCAGGTGCGGGTGCAGCGTGGTGAAGGGATAGTCCGCAACCTTGGGCCGGGCATTGGAGATCGCGGCGATCAGCGTCGACTTGCCCGCGTTTGGCATGCCCAGCAGGCCGACGTCGGCCAGCACGCGCAACTCGAGCGCGAGCTTCTTCTTCTCGCCGGGCCAACCGGGCGTCTTCTTGCGCGGCGCACGGTTGGTGCTGCTCTTGAAGTGCAGGTTGCCAAAGCCACCGTCACCGCCCTTGGCCAGCAGCAGCTTCTGCCCATGCTCGAGCAGTTCGCCCAGCACCTGGCCGGTCTCGGCGTCGGTCACGATGGTGCCCACGGGCATGCGCAGCACGATGTC
>JADZCL010000239.1 GCA_020851615.1 Rubrivivax sp. | reverse complement strand
TGGCGGCCTGGGTGCAGACGCTGCGCGCACTCGAGTTCGAGCCGCGCGCGGTCGCCGCGGCACAGCAGACGGCCAGCCTCGTGAACCTGTCGCGCGCCGCCCTGCGGCAGGCCGATGGCATCAACCGGGTGGCCATCCTCAAGGGCATGGGCGCACAGCAGGCGGTACGCGTGGCGCCGCGCGAACCCGGCGACCGCTGGGATCCCTACGAGACCGATCGCTTCACGCGCCGCGTCAGCAGCGAGCTGCGCGCCACCCTGGGTCCCGACGCGGTCGTCGCCCGCGCGGTGAACGGGACGCCGGGCCTGTGGGTGGGCTTCTCGATCGAGCGCGACCTCTACTGGCTTCAGGCTGCGCCGACGCACGACGGCCCGCTGCAAGGGCGCACCTGGTTCGTCTGGATGGGCATTGCCGCGCTGGCCACGCTGATCGGCTCGGCAGCGGTGGCCCGCCTCATCAACCGTCCGCTCAGGGACTTGTCCTTTGCCGCCAGCCGCATCCGCGAGGGCGACCTCGATTCGCGCCTGGACGAGAACACGCTGACCAGCGAGATCCGCGAGGTCAACCGCGGCTTCAACCGCATGGCGCGCGAACTGGCGCGGGTGGAAGAGGACCGCGCCGTGATGCTGGCCGGCATCAGCCACGACCTGCGCACCCCGCTGGCGCGCCTGCGCCTGGAAACCGAGATGAGCGTCAGCGACGAGGAGGCCAAGCGCAACATGGCCTCCGACATCGACCAGCTCGACGCCATCATCGACAAGTTCATGGACTACGCGCGCCCGGGCGAGACACGCCTGGCGCCGGTGCCGCTGGCGCTGCTGATCGAGAAGGAGGCCGCCTCGTTCCGCGACGCGAGCCAGATCCGCATCCACGTGCGCGTGCCCCCGGATCTGGTCGTGCTGGCCGATGAGACCGAACTCGAGCGCGTCTTCCTCAACCTGTTCGAGAACGCACGCCGCTACGGCCGCGGCACCTACACCGGCATGGCCGAGGTGAAGGTCACGCACGTGCGGGCCGGCAGCTGGGCCATCGTCACGGTGCGCGACCACGGGGCCGGCGTCGCGCCCGAGAAACTGCACCAGCTCACGACACCCTTCTTCCGCGGCGACGCCGCACGCACCGCAGCCACTGGCGCCGGCCTGGGTCTGGCGATCGTCGAGAAGTCGCTGCAGCGCATGGGCGGCAGCCTGGAGCTGAACAACGCACCCGGCGGCGGCCTGCAGGCGCACGTGCGCCTGAAGCGGGTGGCCTGATGAACGCGCAGCTCAGGCCCTGAGCAGCAGGCAGACGGCGCGCGCCTCGATCGCGCGGCCCTCGCCCACCGGGCCCATCTTCTCGGCCGTCTTGGCCTTCACGTTGACGGCATCGCGCGACACGCCCAGCACCGCGGCGATGCGCTCGACCATCGCCGGGATGTGCGCGGCCAGCCTCGGTGCCTGCGCGATCACGGTGGCGTCGACGTTGAGCGGCTCGCAGCCGGCCGCGCGCACGCGCCGCACGGCCTCGGCCAGCAGCACGGCGGAATCGGCACCGCCGAAGGCCGCATCGGTATCCGGAAAGTGCCGCCCGATGTCGCCCAGCGCCGCCGCCCCCAGCAGCGCATCGGTGATGGCGTGCAGCAGCGCATCGGCGTCGCTGTGGCCCAGCAGGCCATGGCTGTGCGGGATCGTCACGCCACCCAGGATCAGGGGGCGACCGGCCACGAGCGCATGGATGTCGAAGCCCTCGCCGATGCGCAGTCTGTTCAGGTTCATCGCGTGGCCAGCAGCCGTTGCGCCAGGCCGAAGTCGGCCGGCCAGGTGATCTTCAGGTTCTCCCACTCGCCGGGCACCAGCCGCGGCCGCAGGCCCAGCGCCTCGATCGCGCTGGCCTCGTCGGTCACCTGGGGTCCGGCGTGCTCGAGCGCCCGTTGCAGCAGCGCCAGGCGGAACATCTGCGGCGTCTGTGCCGCCCACAGCCCGCGGCGGTCGACCGTGGCCTGCACGCGCTCTGCAACCTCGCGCTTGAGGGTATCGGCCAGCGGCACCGCCAGCAGGCCGCCGACTTGGTCAGCGCTGCAGGCGTCGATCAGCCGCTGCACCCAGGCCGGGCGCAGCAGGCAGCGCGCGGCATCGTGCACCAGCACCCAGTCGGCGTCGGTCGCCCCGCGGTGGCGCAGCTCGACCAGCCCGTTGGCGACCGTCTGCGCGCGGCTGGCGCCGCCGGAGGCGGCCAGCCAATCCCGGTCGTGCTCGGTGGGCCCGATGAGCGCTGCGAAATGCGTGTCGTCCGGGCTCACGACGACCAGGGTCGCCACGATGGCCGGTACCGCGCGCAGCGCCGCCAGCGTGTGCGCCACGAGCGGCCGGCCCGCCAGCGGCGCGTACTGCTTGGGCAGCACCGCACCGGCGCGCTCGCCGACCCCTGCACAGGGCACGAGGGCATAGCAGCGGGGGACGGGGGGCGATGGCTGCACCATGCGCGGGATTCTAGGATTTGCCCCTTGCCGCGGACCGCTGCCTTCGACGGCCTGCACGGCGTTGTCGACGCATCCGGCTTGCAGAGGCTCGCGTCAATCGGGCGAGCCGTCGACCCCGCACCGGCGCAGCGGCCTACCAGGCCACCTTGCCGCTGCCCACGTCCATCACCATGCGCGTGGCCAGAGTCAGGCGCGGCGCGATCGAGCCGATGACGATGTATTCGCTGTCATTGCTGTGCGCCCCGAAGCCGCGCAGGCCGAAGCTCTCGAGCACGCCCCCTTTGGGATCCAGGCCGGCATAGGCTGCATCGGTCCCCCCGCCGGTGGCGCGCTCGCGGATCTCCAGCGGCATGCCCAGGTCCTTGAAGACGGACTGCGCGTGCTGCGCCAGCACGCGCGAGGCGGCGTTGGCACGAAACGCCGGCCGGCCGCGCGTGAACGCAAGCGTCACCTCGGTATCCGGAATCAGCTTGTCCTTGACCGCCTCACGCAGGCGCGCCTCCAGCCGGTCGAGGTCCGCGTTGTCCAGGGCGCGCACGTCGGCACGCGCCTGTGCATCAGCCGGTATGACGTTGCGGACCCGGCCCGCGCTGGCCATCGTCCAGTTGATCTTCAGCCCTTTGTCGGCTTCGCCGAAGCCGCGCGTCTGCAGGATCTGGTGCGCCAGCTCGACGAGCGCGTTGCGGCCCATCTCGGGCGCGCCGCCGGCGTGTGATGCCTTGCCCTTGACGTGCAGCTCGACGCTGGCGATGGCGCTGGTGGCAAGGCGCACCATGTCGCTCTCGAAGCCCCCGCCTTCGAACGAGAAGACCGCGTCGTACTCGCGGCCCAGGCGCGCAAGCGTCTGCGCCGAGCCGATCGAGCCGATCTCTTCGTCACCGTTGATGAGCACCGCGAGCTCGGCGTAGTCGGTGAAGTGCATGCGTTCGAGCAACTCCACCGTATGCAGCACCAGCGCCACCCCCCCTTTGTCGTCGCTGATGCCCGGGCCGTATGCGCGGTCGCCGTCGATGCGAAAAGGCTGCTTCACACCAATGCCACGCTCGTAGACGGTGTCCATGTGCGCGATGAGCAGCACCTTGCGCTGGCCGCTGCCCGGCTTGCGCGCCAGCACCATCGAACCCACCGTGCCCGCCCTGTGCTGCGGGTCGCCCGACGGCGCCTGCGCCGGCAGCGTCTGCACGGACATGCCGGCGGCGGCCAGGCGCCGGGCGATGAGCTCGGCGATCCGCGCCAGCCCTTCGAGGTCACGACTGCCCGAGTCGATGGCCACCAGCGCCTTCAGGCTCTCCAGCACCGCCGGCACCTGGTCCCTGGCCAGCAGATGAACGGCCGCCGTGCTTGCCGCCGCCGATGAGCCGCCTGGGCTGGCAGCGACCACAGCCGCCGTGGCGGGTGTGGTCCCGGCGCTGCAGGGGCGCTCGCCACGGCCAGCCTGCGGCGCCGGCGCAACGCAGGCGGCCAGGCAGCCGGCTGCACACAACATGATGAAGTGACGGTGCCAGCTCCGGTCCACATGCGCTCCGCGATTCGGGATGGACCGCATGGTACGCGGCGCTTGGGGGGCCGCTGCCCCGCGCGGCGGCACCGTGCAGAGGCTTCTAGAATTCGTGTTTTCCGCGCCATGCAGCTTCCTTCCCCCGCGCCCGGCAAGCGCTATACCCTGCCCCGCCCGGTCGGTTCAGCCGACGCCCTGCTGTTGGC
>JADZCL010000238.1 GCA_020851615.1 Rubrivivax sp. | reverse complement strand
GCCAGCAGTTCGGCCCCTCGAAAGAGCGCACAGCCGTGCACCGAGCCGGCCTGGTGGTGGATGCTGTCCTGGGCGCGGATCACTTCCAGCAGCGTGCGCAGGGTCGATTGGCTGATGCGCGCCTGCGCCGCAGGCGGCAGCTGCAGGCCCTCCAGGTGCGACAGCAGCTCCCCGTACACCGTGCCCTGCCCGCAGCCGGTGGTGACCACGCGGTGCGCCGTGCGTGCCTCGAGGTCGAGCCCACCGGCGCGCGTGACGACGGCCGCTGCACTGACATCCCAGTCGACCTGGATCGATGCGAGCGTCTGCATGTCCTCCACCAGGCCTTGATTGAGCAGGTAGCCCAGCACCAGCAGTTCAGGCCGCGCGCCCAGCGTCATCAGCGTCACCACTTCACGGCGGTCGACGTAGACCGTCAACGGCCGCTCGAGCGGGATGTGGATGGTCCGCCGCTCGCCGTACTGGTCGAGGATCTCGATCTCGTGCATGGGATCGGCGCGGGCCGCCGACAAGACCGGGCGGGGCTTCTGGGCACCCCGATCGGCCGCGCCGCGGGCGGGTTGCGCAAGGCGCCAGGGATGGGGTTGCGAAGACATGCTGCGGACGAGCGCCGGGGCACCCGGCAGCCAGGAGTGTAGACAGGCACCATGGTCGCGTCGCGCCTACGGGTTTGCCGCGGCTCAAGGCCTGGCGCGCCACGCCGATACCAAAGCCGTGCTCGTGGCCGCATGTCGCTGTCGGTCGCCACGCGCATGCCGTGCATCGAACAACCCCTACGAACCCCTGCATGACCACACCGACCCTGAACACCGCCGCCGGCACGCTGGCCGCTTCCCCCACGACTTCCAGCCCCCATTCCGATCCCACATCGCGCCAGGGCTTCTTCGCCCACCACGGCTTCTGGGCGCCGGGTGTGCGGGTGTTCCGCAATCTCAACTTCGCCGCCAAGGCGCTCATCGTTTCGCTGGCCTTCGTGGCCCCGATGCTGGCGCTGCTGGCCTGGGCGCTGCAGGAGCAGCACCAGCAGGCCTTGCAGGACCGCATGAACGCGACCCGCCAGCATGTGGAGGTCGCGCACGGCCTGCTGGCGTGGGCGCAGGCGCAGGAGGCCGCGGGCACCCTCACCCGCGTGCAGGCGCAGGCCCTGGCGCGGCAGGCCATCACCGGTCTGCGCTACGACGCCAGGGAGTACTTCTGGATCAACGACATGCAGCCGCGCGTGGAGCTGCACCCGGTCAAGCCCGAGCTGGAAGGTCAGGACGTCGGCAGCATGAAGGACCCGAACGGCCTGGCGCTGTTCCAGGCCTTCGTCGACACCGTTCGCGCAGAGGGCAAGGGCTTCGTGGCCTACCAGTGGCCACGTCCGGGCAGTGACGTGCCGGTAGACAAGCTCTCCTACGTCCAGGGCTTCGAGCCCTGGGGCTGGGTCATCGGCTCGGGCGTCTACGTCGACGACGTGGAGCAGGCCACCCTCCAGCGCGTCTGGGTTGCCGGCAGCGTGGTGCTGGTCGCGCTGCTGGCCGCGGGCTACCTGTTCCTCAGCTTCTATCGCGTCATGGACGGCGGCCTGGCCGAGACCCGGCGCCACCTGCGCGCGATGACCGAGGGTGACCTGACCACCACGCCTACACCCTGGGGGCGCGACGAAGCCGCCCGGCTGATGCTGGACCTGCGCGCGATGCAGGAGTCGCTGCGGCACATGGTGCAGCGCGTGCGCGACGGCAGCAGCGAGATCGTGCACTCCTCCAGCGAGGTTGCCAGCGGGGCGCAGGATCTCTCCGCACGCACCGAGCAGACGGCCTCCAACCTGGAGCAGACCGCAGCCTCGATGGAGCAGATCGCGGCCACGGTGAAGACGGGCGCCGAGCACGTCGACGAGGCGGCGCGCGTGGCGCGTCGCAACGCCCAGCAGGCCGCCGACGGCGGCCGCGTGATGCAGCAGGTGGTGGCGACGATGGACGACATCCGCAATTCGTCGGCGCGCATCGGCGAGATCATCGGCACCATAGACGGCATCGCCTTCCAGACCAACATCCTGGCGCTCAATGCCGCTGTCGAGGCCGCCCGCGCCGGCGAGCAGGGACGCGGCTTTGCCGTCGTCGCCAGCGAGGTGCGCAGCCTCGCGCAGCGCTCGGCAGGTGCTGCACGCGAGATCAAAGGCCTGATCGGCACCAGCGTCGACCAGGTCGAGACGGGTTCGGGCATCGTGCGGGAGGCCGGCTCGGCGATGCAGGCGATCGTCGACTCCTCCCAGCGCGTGGATCAGCTCCTGGCCGAAGTGGCCAACGGCACGCGCGAGCAGACTTTGGGCGTGGGCCAGGTCGGTGCGGCGATGCAGGAACTCGACCGCATGACGCAGCAGAACGCCGCACTCGTCGAGCAGGCCGCCGCCTCCGCCGCCGCGATGCGCGAGCAGGCCGGCGCGCTGGTGCACGAAGTGGATCGCTTCCGCCTGCCGGCCTAGGGCCGGCTGCGGGCGCCGCGCATGCCGCCAGGCTCAGGAATGCAACCGCTCGGCGGGCATGGGCGCAGCAGTCTGGGGGCCATGATGGGTGGCCCCTGCCCGCTCATCCAGCCACGCCTCGAGCGCAGCCGGTGGAACCGGCCGCGACAGGTAGTAGCCCTGGGCGGTGTCGCAGCCAAAGCGTGACAGGTGCGCAAAGGTTGCCTCATCCTCGACGCCTTCGGCCACGACGTGCAGGCCCAGCTCGCGCGCCATCTGGATGGTCGAGCGCACGATGACCGCGTTGCTCGCATCGCTGGCCAGGCTGGAGACGAAGGAGCAGTCGATCTTCAGCTCGTCCAGCGGCATCACGCTCAGGTAGGACAGCGAGGAGTAGCCGGTGCCGTAGTCGTCGAGCGCGAACTTGAAGCCCGCTGCACCCAGGCGCTTGATCACCTGCAGCATGCGGTCGGGGTCGACGAGGATGGTGTTCTCGGTGATCTCGAGCTGCAGTGCGCTGGCCGGGACACTGCTGCGCTCGAGCAGCTCCAGCACGAGATCGGGGAAGCGCGCGTCCAGCAGGCTCTCCGGCGCGATGTTCACCGCGATGCGCAGTTGGCGGCCTGCGGCGAGCCACTGCTGCGCCTGCTGCAGCGCCAGCGCAAGCACGCGCAGCGTCAGCATGCGCATCAGGCCGTGGCGTTCGGCCACCGGCAGGAAACGGGCCGGCGGCAACAGCCCGTGCACGGGATGCTGCCAGCGGATCAAGGCCTCGACACTCGTGGTCTGACCGCTGCGGATGTCCATCTTGGGCTGGTAGTGCAGGAGGATTTCCTCGTTCTTGAGCGCCAGGCTCAACTCGCTGGCCAGCTGCACCTGTTCCCGCGTGTGCGCGAGGTCACTCGGGGTGTAGATGTCTATCCCGCCGCCGCGCGTCTTGCTGCGGTACATCGCGATGTCCGCCTGTCGCAGCAGGGCCGGCCGGTCCTCACCGTCCTGACACATGGCGATGCCGATGCTGGCGTGGATATGCAGCGTCAGCCCGTCGAGCTCGAAGGGCTCGTCCAGGCTCACGAGGAAGCGCTGCGCCTGCATGTTCACGTGGTCTGCGCCCACGCGCCCAACGAGCAGGGCGGCAAATTCGTCGCCGCCAAGGCGCGCCAGCACCAGCGCCGCGGGCAGCGTCGCGCGCATGCGCGCTGCGATCTGCTGCAGCAGCACGTCACCCGTGTGGTGGCCCAAGGTGTCGTTGATCTCCTTGAAGCGGTCGAGGTCGACGAGCATGATTGCCGTCTCCTGCAGCAAGCGACTCGTGCGTTGCTGACGCAGGTGCGCGTCCGCGGTCTCGTAGAAGTGCCGCCGGTTGGCCAGGCCGGTCAGGTCGTCCTGTGTGGCGTGGCGCGTGAGCACCTGCTCCTGCGCAAAGACCAGGCGACGCTCACGCTGCATGCGACGCGACTCGACGAAGCCCAGGCCATTGGCCAGCAGGATCAGCGTGAACAGGAAGGTCGCCTCGCTCGGTCTGGGCTGCTCGAGTGTCGACAGCCAGGCGCAGAACATCGCCATCGAGTCCACCACCGCCAGGCCGACCAGCGTGCGCAAGTCCAGCCGCACGACCAGGTAGATGACCAGGATGCTGGGCGGGATCAGCAGACCGCCGCGATACGCCATGTCCTGCCCGAAGGCAACCATCGCGGCGATCGCGAGAATCAGCACCAGGCCACAGACAGCCACCCACAGACGCCAGCGTTCTGCACCCACACGGCCCAGCAGCGGATACAAGGCCACTGCAGTGGCCACCGACACCGTCTGCACGACGAACTCGGCCACCGTCGTCGGGTGATGTGCCACCAGCTTGCCGATGAGCAGCGAGAGCACATCGACGATCAGCACGATGACGATGGCCGCACGCATCGTCGTGCGTTCGAGCGGCAGGGTCGAGCGGCGATACGCGGCCTCCTGCTCGTCATCGACGAAAACGGCCGTCCAGCGCGTCAGCAAGGCCGTGTCCCGCGTGTTCATCGCTTCAGCGCTCGCAGCGCGGCCCATGCGTGTCATCTGTCATCGGCGCGGATTGTGTGTGCGAACTGATGCGCCGGACGACGAAACAGCACTGCATTGCGCAGGCTGATGCAATATGGCGCAACATTGAAGCTTGGGCGGCGCGGCCCCACGGGATGCGCGCATACTCGCCTGCGCCCCGAACCCGGAGATCCACCATGAATGCCAACGAGCAATGGTTGCTGAGCCCGCCGCGCACCGACGCGGCGTGGCTGGCCGCGCACTGGATGCCCTTCACCGGCAACCGCGAGTTCAAGGCCAGCCCGCGCCTGATCGTTGGCGGCCAGGGCGCCTACTACAGCACGCACGATGGCCGTCGCGTCTTCGACGGGCTCTCGGGCCTGTGGTGCTCGGGCCTGGGCCACGGGCTCCCGGAGATCGCCGAGGCCATCGGCCGCCAGGCCGCGGCCCTGGACTATTCACCGGCCTTCCAGTTCGGGCACCCGCTCTCGTTCGAGCTCGCCAACCTGATCGTCGAGCGCATGCCCGCCGGCTTGAACCGCGTCTTCTTCACCGACTCGGGCTCCGAGGCCGCCGACACCGCGCTGAAGATTGCCCGCGCCTATTGGCGTGCGCGCGGACAGGCGGGCAAGACGCGACTCGTCGGGCGTGCCAAGGGCTACCACGGCGTCAACTACGGCGGCGTCTCGGTGGGTGGCATGGTGGCCAACCGCAAGACCTTCGGCCAGGGCATCGAGGCCGATCACCTGCCGCACACCCAGCCACCGGCGGGCAGCTTTCATCGCGGCATGCCACCCGCCGCAGGCGCACATGGCACCGCACTCGCCGACGAACTGCTGGCGCTGATCCAGTTGCACGACGCATCGAACATCGCAGCCGTGATCGTCGAGCCTTTCAGCGGCTCGGCCGGGGTCGTGATCCCACCCGTTGGCTACCTGCAGCGCCTGCGCGAGATCTGCACGCAGCACGACATCCTGCTCATCTTCGACGAGGTCATCACCGGCTTTGGCCGTGCCGCTGCGTGGACCGGAGCCGAGGCCTTTGGCGTCACGCCCGACATCCTCACCTTCGCCAAGCAGGTCACCAACGGCGTGCAGCCGCTGGGCGGCGTGGTCGTGCGCCAGGACATCCACGATCTCTTCATGGACCAGGGCGGGCCGGACTACATGCTCGAGTTCCCGCACGGCTACACCTACTCGGCGCATCCGGTGGCCTGCGCCGCGGGCATCACCGCGATGAAACTGCTGGCGCGCGAGAACGCCGTGCAACGGGTGCACGAACTGGCGCCGCACTTCGAAGCCGCCGTGCACGGGCTCAAGGGCGCGCGGCACATTACCGACATCCGCAACTACGGGCTGGCCGCGGGCTTCACGATCGACGCACGGCCCGGCGAGCCCGCGCGGCGCCCCTACGAGATCGGCATGGCGATGTACCGCAAGGGCTTCTACGTGCGCTATGGCGGCGACACCATCCAGCTCGCGCCGCCCTTCATCAGCACGACCGCCGAGATCGACCGCCTCGTCGCAGCGCTTGGGGAAACGCTGCAAGAGACGGCCTGAGCGCCTCAGCCGGCCAGCAGCGCAACCAGCACCTGCGCCGCGTGCTCGCACTGCGCGCGGCTCACGTCCAGGTGCGTCACCGCACGCACGGTGCGCGGGCCGAAGGCACTCAGCAGCACCTGCTGCGCGCGGGCCCGCGCAACCACCGTGGTCGCGTCGGGCAGATGCGGCGGCAGGCGGAAGATGACGATGTTGGTCTGCACGCTGGCCAGGTCGAGCTCGACCGCCGTGGCCGCGCACAGCCGCCTGGCCAGCAGGTGCGCGTGGGTGTGGTCCTCAGCCAGCCGCGTCAGGTGATGATCGAGCGCGTGCAGCGCCGCCGCGGCGAAGATGCCGTTCTGGCGCATGGCCCCGCCCAGGCGGCGCCGGTGGCGGTCGGCACTGGCAATCAAGTCCTTGCGCCCGGCCAGCAGCGAGCCCCCGGGTGCGCCCAGGCCCTTGCTGAACGCCACCGAGACGAGGTCGAAGGGTCGCGCCATGTCGGCCAGGGCGACGCCGCTGGCGACGTGCGCATTCCACAGGCGCGCGCCATCGAGGAAGCAGGCCAGGCCATGCGCCCTGGCGGTCTCGCACAAGTCGTCGACGAGCGGCTGAGGCACGACGACGCCACCGGCACGGTTGTGCGTGTTCTCGATCTCGAGCAGCGTCGTCTGCGGGAACACGGGCAGCCCTGCGGGCTTGATCGCTGCGGCCAGCTCGTGCACGTCGAACACCCCACCCTGCCCGATCTCGACGATCTGCACGCCGGCGTTGGCCGCCGCGCCGCCGACCTCGTGCCAGGCAGCGTGGCTCTCGCGCGCGGCCACGACTTCGTCGCCCGGGCGCGTGAGCACCTTCAGCGCGACCTGGTTGCCCATCGTGCCGCTGGGCAGCCACAGCGCGGCCTCCTTGCCCAGCAGCTCGGCCACACGCGTCTGCAGGCGGTTGGTGCTCGGGTCCTCACCGTACTGGTCGTCGCCGACCGGGGCCGCGGCCATCACCGCGCGCATGGCGTCGGTGGGGCGGGTCACGGTGTCCGAGCGCAAGTCGATCGGGGTGTCGTTCATGATGTTGTGCTTCGTTGTGCTTCGTCGTGATCTGCGTGGGCCTGCGCCGTTTGCCGCTGCCGCACGCCGGTCTCAGACCTGTGGCGCGAGCATCTGGCCGCGGCCGAAACTGCCACGGGGCGGCACCGTGCCGCCCGCGCTGGCCTTGACCGCACAGTACTTCAACTCGGGTATCTTGCCCACCGGATCGAGCACCGGATTGGTCAGCTTGTTGACTGCCGCCTCGTACCAGCAGAAGGCGACAAATGCCACGCCTGGCGGCGTGCCCTCGTCGGCCCGCGCGTAGAGGCTGACCTGCCCGCGCCGCGAGGCCAGAGTCAGCACGCCACCGGCGGGCACACCAAGGCGTTGCAGCTCGCTCGGGTGCAGCCAGGCAACCGGGTCGGGTTCAATGGCATCGAGCACGCCAGCGCGCCGCGTCATGCTGCCGGTATGCCAGTGCTCGAGCTGACGCCCGGTGATCAGCACCAGCGGGTAGTCGGCATCGGGCTGCTCGTGCGGCGGCACGATCGCGGCTGGAACGAACCGGCCGCGCCCGCCGGGCTGCGGGAAGCTCGTCGTGAAGACCACCGCCTGCCCCGGGTCGTCGTCGCCGGCGCAGGGGTAGGTGACCGCACCATCGCGCGCAAGACGCGCCCACGGGATCGCCGCGATGCTTGGCATCACCTGCCGCATCTCGTCCCAGACACGCACCACCGCTGCACGGCAGTCGCCTGGCAGCGCCCCGTAGCCCGACCAGTCCAGGCCGAGCTGCGCCGCCAATGCAGTGAGGATCCACAAGTCCTGCCGCGCCTGCCCGGGCAGCGGCAGCGCCTGCCGCCCCAGCTGCACGGTGCGATCGGTGTTGGTGAAGCTGCCCGTCTTCTCGGCAAAGGCCGAGGCCGGCAGCACCACGTCGGCCAGGGCCGCGGTCTCGGTCAGGAAGATGTCCTGCACGACCAGCATGTCGAGTGCGGCCAGGGCCTGCCGCGCATGCTGCGCATCGGGGTCACTCATGGCCGGGTTCTCGCCCATCACGAGCATGCCCTTGACGTGCCCGGCGCGGATCGCATCCATCACTTCGACGACTGTCAGCCCCGGCTCGGCGTCCAGTTGCGCAAGCGGCACGCCCCACGCGGTGGCCACGCGCGCGCGCGCTGCGGCATCGCCCACGCGCTGGTAGTCGGGGAACATCATCGGGATCAGCCCGGCGTCGGACGCCCCCTGCACGTTGTTCTGGCCGCGCAAGGGGTGCAGGCCGGTGCCGGGGCGGCCGATCTGGCCGGTGGCCAGTGCCAGCGCGATCAGGCAGCGCGCGTTGTCGGTGCCGTGTGCATGCTGGCTCACGCCCATGCCCCAGAGGATCATGGAAGCGCGGCTCTTGGCGTACAGCCGGGCCACCGCGCGCACCTGCTCGGGCGCGATGCCGCTCACCGCCTGCATGCGCTCGGGCGAGAAGGCCCGGACGTTCTCGGCCAGCGCCTCGTAGCCCTCGGTACGCTCGGCGATGAAGCGCGCATCGACCAGTCCTTCGTCGACGATGACGTGCAGGAGCGAGTTCAGCAGCGCCACGTCGGTGCCCGGGCGGAACTGCAGCACATGCGTGGCATGGCGCGCGAGTTCACCGCGGCGCGGGTCCATCAACACCAGCTGCGTGCCCTGGCGCACCGCGTTCTTGATCCACGTGGCGGCCACCGGGTGGTTCACGGTCGGGTTGGAGCCGATGACGATCACCACCTCGGCCTGCAGCACGTCGCGCACCGGGTTGCTGACCGCACCCGATCCGATGCCCTCCAGCAGCGCCGCCACGCTGGAGGCGTGACACAGCCGCGTGCAGTGGTCGACGTTGTTGCTGCCAAAGCCCACCCGCACGAGCTTCTGGAAGAGGTAGGCCTCCTCGTTGCTGCCCTTGGCCGAGCCAAAGCCCGCCAGCGCCCGTGGTCCATGCACGTCGCGCAGACGCGCCAGCGTGCGGCCGGCCAGTGCCAGCGCCTCGTCCCAGCTCGCTTCACGGAACAGGCGTTGCACATCCGCCGCCGGGTCCAGCGGTGCTTGCGGATCCTTGGCCACGCCGGTGCGGCGGATCAGCGGCACGGTCAGTCGTTGCGGGTGATGCACGTAGTCGAAGCCATAGCGGCCCTTGACGCACAGCCGCCCACGGTTGGCCGGACCATCACGCCCCTGCACGTGCAGGATGCGCTCGCCCTTGACGTGGAACGTGAGCTGGCAGCCCACGCCGCAGTAGGGGCAGACCGAATCGACGCTTCGCTCGGGCCGCTCGGCAGCCACATCGCCGGCTGGCGCAAGCGCCCCGGTCGGGCAGGCCTGCACGCATTCGCCGCAGCCGACACAGGTCGAGGCCCCCATCGCATCGCCCTGGTCGAACACGATCTGCTCGTGCGCACCCCGAAAGGCCAGGCCGATGACGTCGTTGCCCTGCGCCTCGCGGCAGGCACGCAGGCAGCGCGTGCACTGGATGCAGGCCTCGAGCCGGACCGTGATCGCCGGATGCGAGCGATCAGCCGGCAGCACCGGCCGTGCCGGAAAGCGTGAGGGGCCAACGGCCAGCTCGTGCGCCCAGTGCTGCACCTCATCGCCCGTGCGCAGCGCACGCGCCGGCAGGTCGGCCTGCAGCAGCTCGATCACCAGGCGCTGGCTGGCGCGGGCCCGTTCGCTCTGTGTGTGCACGACCATGCCCGGCTGCACCTGCCGGCAGCAGGCGGCCGCCAGCGTGCGCTCGCCCTCGACCTCGACCACGCAGGCGCGGCAGTTGCCCACCGGGCGCAGGCCCTCGCCCAGGCACAGGTTGGGGATGGCGATGCCTTCGCGCTGCGCAAGCTCGAACAGCGTCTGCCCTGGCTCGGCCTGAACCGTGCGGCCATCGAGCTCGATGGTGAGGGGCGCGCTCACGCCGGCACCTCGTCGGGGAAGTAGCGCAACAGCGAATCGACCGGGTTGGGCGCGGCCTGCCCCAGGCCACAGATCGACGCGTCACGCATCACCTGACCCAGCTCGCCCAGCAGCGCGCGGTTCCACACCGGCTGCTGCATCAGCAGACTGGCCTTGGCGGTGCCGTTGCGGCAGGGCGTGCATTGGCCGCAGCTCTCGTGCTCGAAGAAGTGCATCAGGTTGCGCGCCACGTCGACGATCGAATCCGCCTGCGACAGCACGACGATGCCGGCACTGCCGATGAAGCAGCCGTGCGCCTGCAGGGTGTCGAAGTCCAGCGGCAGGTCGGCCAGCCGCGCCGGCAGGATGCCGCCCGAGGCACCGCCGGGCAGGTAGGCCTTCAGCGTGTGCCCGGGCAGCATGCCGCCGCAGTGCTCGTCGACCAGTTCACGCAGCGTGATCCCCGCAGGCGCCAGCTTCACGCCCGGTGCGCACACGCGGCCGCTGACCGAGAAGCTGCGCAGCCCCTGGCGCCCATGGCGACCCTGCGCCGCCCACCACGCCGGGCCGTGTTCGACGATGTCGCGCACCCAGTATAGGGTCTCGAAGTTGTGCTGCAGCGTCGGGCGCCCGAACAGGCCGACCTGCGCAACGACCGGCGGGCGCAGGCGCGGCATCCCGCGCTTGCCCTCGATCGATTCGATCATCGCCGACTCCTCGCCGCAGATGTAGGCCCCAGCGCCCCGCCGCAGCTCGATGGGCGGCAGGCCAGCCACTGGCGGCGCAGCAGCCAGTGCCGCCAGCTCGCGCTGCAGCAGGCTGCGGCAGCCGTGGTACTCATCCCGCAGGTAGATGTAGATGGCCTGCGCCTGCACCGCGAAGGCCGCCACCAGCATGCCCTCGAGGAAGCGGTGCGGATCGCGCTCGAGGTACCAGCGATCCTTGAAGGTGCCCGGCTCGCCCTCGTCGATGTTGACCGCCAGCAGCCGCGGCGCCGGCTGCGCACGCACGCTGCGCCACTTGCGCCCGGCCGGAAAGCCCGCCCCGCCCAGGCCGCGCAACGAGGCCGATTCAAGCAGGCCGATCAACTCCTCGGCGCTGCGCTGCCCCGCGTGGCACGCGCGCAGCAGCGCATAGCCGCCTGCGGCCCGATAGGCCGCCAGATCCGCATACGGCTCGGGCTCGCAGCGGGTGCAACCCTGCTCGACCGCCGCCTGCACGGCCGCAGGCGTTGCATGGCGTACCGGATGCTGGTGCACCACGGCCACCGGTGCGCACTCGCAGCGGCCCACACAAGGCGCAGCAAGCACCCGCACGCTGCGGCCCAGCACGTCGGGCAGCCGCGCCAGCAGCGCGCGCGCACCGGCCATCTCGCAGGCCACGCCTTCACAGACGCGCACCGTCAGCGTCGGCGGCGCCGGCACGCGCCCTCCGCCGTCCTCGTGCACGACATCGAAGTGGTGATAGAAGCTCGCGACCTCGTAGACCTCGCTTTGCGCCAGGCGCAGCAACTCGGCCAGGGCTGCCAGATGCGGCGTGCCCAATTGCCCGAAGTGGTCGTTGAGCGTGTGCAGGTATTCGATCAGGCGATCGCGCTGCAGCGGCTGGTTGCCCAGCAGCGTGCGCACCTCCGCGCGCCGCAGCGGGTCGACGCGCCGCCCCTTGGGGGCCTGCCTGCGCCGCTCTTGTGAAGGCGTCTGCGGATCGATCGGAACGATGGGGATGGGGTTTGCGCTCACGGTGGGGCGGGACGGCAATCAGGGCGCCACGATGGTAGGGCGAAGCGCAAAGCCCCCGCCACCGGCAGCCTGACCGCGCCGGGCACCCGCCCTGCGTGTGCCGTCCTGCTGTTCACGACGGCGGCATCAGGGGTGGCCCTCGAGGACTGCCAGCGTCAGGCGCGAGATGCAGACCGGGCGACCCTCGTCGTCGCTGATCTCGATTTGCCAGACATGCGTGCTGCGGCCGCGATGGATCGGACGCGTGATGCCGTGCACCCAGCCCGCCTTCGCCGCCCGCAGGTGGTTGGCGTTGATGTCCAGGCCGACGACGTAGCGGCCCTCGGCCACGCTGAACGCGGCCCCGCAGGAGCCCAGCGTCTCGGCCAGCACGACCGACACCCCGCCATGCAGGATGCCCAGCGGCTGGCGGGTGCGCGCGTCGACCGGCAGGCGGGCGCGGATGAAGTCGTCACCGACCTCGACGAACTCGAGGCCCAGATGCTGCGGCGCCGTGTCGACGTGAATGCGGTGCAGGATGTCGATCGACAGGGG
>JADZCL010000237.1 GCA_020851615.1 Rubrivivax sp. | reverse complement strand
AGGTCGAGATCACCGGCACGCGCAGCAGCGACACCGAGGAGCGCCGCCAGTCGACCGCGGCCAAGATCGTGATCGGTCGCGAGGAGATCGAGCGGTTTGGCGACAGCACGGTTGGCGAGGTGCTCAAGCGCCTGCCCGGGGTGACCGTGCCGGGCGCCCCCGGTCGTGGCGGCGGCCCGCGCATGCGCGGGCTGGGCGGGGGCTACACGCAGCTGCTCATCGACGGCCAGCGCGTGCCACCGGGCTTCAGCCTGGAGTCACTCACGCCCGAGCAGATCGAGCGCATCGAGATCCTGCGCGCGCCCACGGCCGAGACCGGCGCACGCGCCATCGGCGGCACGATCAACATCATCACGCGCGAGGGCTTCAAGCGGCGCATCAACGACCTGCGCCTGGCGGCCACGCAGGAAGCGGGGCGCCGCTCGGGGCACGCGGCGTGGACGCGCAACGACAGCGTGGGCGACCTCACCTACACCGTCTCGGCCTCGGCCTTCAGCGGACAGCGCCTCAGCCAGGGCACGACGTGGACCACCGAGACCGATCTCGCCAGCGACGCGATCCTGCGCGCGCAGCAGGAGCACGCCACGGGCCAGGGGCGCCGCAGCGGGCTCAACCTCAGCTCGCGGCTGCAGTGGCGCCTGGGCGAGGGCGGCTCGCTCACCGTGCTGCCCGTGGTCTTTCACAGCCAGGGCGACAACCACCAGCAACTCGTGCTGCAGCAGGCCGTGGGCGCGACCCCCGCGCTCTACGAGCACGCCGCGGTCGATGGTGACAGCCGCTACACGCTGGCCCGGCTGAACCTGCAGTGGCGACAGACCTTCGCCGACGGCTGGCGCGTGGAGTTGAACGGCGGCACGCATGGGGCGCAGGGGCGCTCGGTCAGCCTGCGTTCCGAGTTCGACTCCGGCAACGCCTTGCTGCGCAGCGCGAGCGAGCGCAGCCGCACGCGCGATCGCAGCGCGCTGCTGAACACCAAACTGTCCAAGCTGCTCGAAGGGGACCACAGCCTGGTCAGCGGCTTCGAGTTCGAGCATCTCACGCGCAGCGAGACGCGCGTGAGCACGCAGGACGACAGCGACCCGCTGGCCAGCTTCGACGGCGACCTGCAGGCCAGCAGCACGCGCCTGGCGGCGTATGCGCAGGACGAGTGGGCGATCAACGCCAACTGGGCGGCGCACGCCGGCCTGCGCCTGGAGACCATCGGCACGCGCGGCGACACCGGCGGCGCCGGCGTGCGGCCCGACAACCGCAGCCAGGTGCTGACGCCGCTGCTGCACGCGGTGTGGAAGCCCGACCCCAAGTCGCGCGACCAGATCCGCATCAGCCTCACGCGCAGCTACAAGGCGCCGACGCTGCAGAACCTGGTGGCGCGCCCGCTGCTGAGCAGCCGCTGGCCCGGCAGCGGCCCCAACACCGCCACCAGCCCCGACCGCGCCGGCAACCCCGACCTGCGCCCGGAGCTGGCCACCGGCATCGACCTCGCCTTCGAGCGCTACCTGCCCCAGGGCGGCGTACTCAGCGCCAACCTGTTCGCACGCCGCATCACCGACTACATCCGCAGCACGACGACGCTCGAGCCAGTGAGCTGGAGCCCGGTGCCGCGCTGGGTGACGCGACCGCAGAACATCGGTGGCGCGTACACCGCTGGCCTCGAGCTGGAAGCCCGCCTGCGGCTGGACCAGCTCCTGGCCAGCGCGCCGCCGGTCGAACTGCGCAACAACCTGAGCCTGTATCGCTCGCGCGTGGACGCCGTGCCCGGCCCCGACAACCGCCTCGACGAGCAGCCCACCGCGGTGCTCAACCTGGGCGCCGACTACCGCCTGCGCGGCACGCCGCTGACGCTGGGCGGCAGCCTCAACCTGACCCCGGGCTATCGCACCCAGGTCTCCGACACGCAGCAGCGCGAGGCCGGCCGCAAGCGCCAGTTCGACGCCTACGCCTTGTGGACCTTCGACCCCACGCTGCAACTGCGCCTGCTGGCCAACAACCTCGGCGCCAGCGACTACCGTGCGCTGGCGGCCATCGAGCAGGGCGCGCTGCGCACGCAGGCGACCACGCTCACGTCCACCACGGTCAACTGGGCACTGCGGCTGGAACTCAAGCTCTGATCCTGGATCCGGCAGTTGCCCCTTCCGCGACGTCGCGCTCGTCGAGGCGATCGGGCAACTCGCCGATGCCGGCGACGCAGCGCCGCCATTGCGCGTGTCGGCGCAACTGGAGCAGGCGCGCCCCTGGTCCGACCGCCGCCCACCCGGCCTGTGAGTGCCATCCGTCGGACGCGACAGTCTGTTACCCCTTGCTGAATTGGGGGCGGTGCGGGGGGCTGCGGTCCGCTATGCTGCCGCGCCATCGCAGCCCAGGCGGTGGGTCGGTGTCGATGGCCGCGCCGGGCTGCCCACAGGGAGCATATCGACATGGCTGAATTGAGCGGCCCGGCCTGGGTCAGCCGATTTCCCACCAGCACCAGCAAGGCCGACCTGGTACCCGCCTTCCGCACGGCGGTGGACAACTTCATCGCGGCGCTTGAAGCCGGCGGCGCGTCGGTCAGCATCGCGGCCACGCGGCGGCCGCCCGAGCGCGCCTACCTGATGCACTACGCGTGGAAGATCGGCCGCCAGAACTTGAATGCAGCCAGCGTGCCAGCGATGGACGGTGTCGACATCCAATGGGCGCATGCCAACGCCGGGGCCTCCAAGGTGGCGGCCAACCAGATGGTGTCGGGCTATGGCATCGTCTTTGCGCCGGCGCTGACCAGTCGCCACTCCGAGGGCCGCGCCATCGACATGACCATCACCGATTTCGTCGGCAAGACCTTCAACAATGCGGCGGGTCAACCCACGGTGGTCAGCAGCGCGGCGCAGCTGCATGCGCTGGGCGCCGGTTATGGCGTGCGCAAGCTGGTGTCCGATCCGCCGCACTGGTCAGACGATGGGCATTGATCGCGCACGTGCCGCACTTCTGGCCACACTGCTGTCCGGCGCGGCGTCGGCCTGCGCCGCGCCCATCGACTGGGGCCTGGTCGACGCGCGCCTGCCCGACCAGCCCGCGCTGGTGGTCGGCCCCGACACGCCCGCCCAGGCGCGGCTGATGCCGTTCGTCCGCCTGACGGACCCTGAATCGTCACGCATCGAGTGCTGCCTGCAGGTGCAGCCGCAGGCAACAGCCAGTCCGGTGCTGCGATACAGCGCCGGCCCCGACCGGCTCGCCACGCAGCCTGCGCGCGGCCTGCCGGCGCAACTGCTGGCAGCCGAGCCCTCGGGCTTCGTCGGCCTGGTGCTGCCGCCCGGGTCGGGGGCGCAGGTGCTGCGCCGCAGTCCGCAGCAGCTGCTGCTGAGCTGGTCAGACGCCGCAAGCGGCGGGCGCACCGTGCAGTGGCGGGTGCAGCACTGCCTGTCGTCCGAAGGCCTGCACCTGTGGTGGACCGACCCGCGCGCGCCGCGGGCGCCACGCCAGCATCTGTATCTGCCGCTGGACATGGCGGTCGAGGCCGATTGCCCGGCCGCCTGGTTGAAGCGCTGAGGCGCAGGCGCATGGATGCACGCGATTGGACGGTCGGCAGCCGGATCGAACATCCGGTGCATGGGCCGGGTACGGTGACTTCGGTCGGCACGGACTACCTCGGCATCGCGTTCGACGACAGCGGCGAGGTCCTCATTCGCCGCGAAGCCTTCGCGCAGCAAGCCCGCCTGCCGCAGGCGACCGAGCCGATACAGGCCCCCCGCAAGACCCTGCCCTGGCCCGCATCGACCTTCGTCGCCGAACCCGCCGATACGCCCCACTACATGGGCTCGCACTGGGACCCGTTCGTCGAAGACTCGGCGCAGATCATCGACCGCCTGCCCGAGATCGTGCCCGGTGCGATGGTCCAGACCGGCTACGGCGAGGCGCGCAAACCGGACTGGGACGCGCCGCCCGACTGGCCGCTTGGCTTTCAACTCGTCTGGCCGCTGCGCGAACAAGGGCTGGCGTTGATCCTCAAACCCGAGGAGCAGGCGACCGTGATGGCCAGCCTCTTCCCGTTCTTCGCCCGCGGCAGCCAGCAGACGCTGACGCTGCACGCGGTCTCGGTCTGGGAAGGCGGCCTGCAAGCACAGATCGAGGCCAGCTGGGGGGACGCCGAAGTCACGTTCTTCGACACGCAGTACCTCATCAATCGGGTCTGGTACCAAACGGGCAAGTCCTACGACTTCATCCTCACCGGCATCGCCTACAGCGCGAACGTGGCCGAGCGCCACGAATGGACGATCGACCAGCATCCCGATGTCGTGGCCTGGCTCGAGCAGAACCTGCAAGAAGGCGAGCAACCGCACGCGGGCCCCACCACGGTCAGCCTGGACGGCGCGTCCGTCTTCCTGCCGGTCGAAGGCTGGGACGTGGACGACTACAGCTTTCATGCGCCGGTGAAGTCGGTGACGGAGTTCCAGGACTGGCTCGGCCAGGACGGCTGGCGGGTCCGCGCCACGGTGATGCGCGTTGGCGAGGGCGAGGGCCAGACCGACGCCGACCTCGACATCGTGATCACCCGCCGTGCCTGGGCCGGCGCGGCGCCGCCGCAGGTCGGCCAGGACATCGAGGGCCGGCTCTGGCTGCAGGGCTATCTGTGGATGCCCGAGTTCCCCAAGTCGCCGCGCAAGACGAGGAAGCCGCGGTGAGCGACACGCCGATCGTTCCGCGCCGCGTCATGCTGCTCGAGCAGGCGCTGCGCCCGGTGTACGCGACGCTCGTGGCGCGGCTCGATGCGCCGCCTGCCGGCACCGCCGCCGTGTCCGACATGGTCGCGCTTCTTTCGATCCACCTCGAGGCGATGCGCGCCGCTTGCGGGCGTCTCGAGGCGCGCATATCCGATGTGATGAACGACGTGCTCGCCAACGACGCAGCCGGCGACGCCGTCGTGCAGCGATCGGCCGCCCGTTTCGCGGCAGTCGTCGAAGACCTGCTCGACGGCCATCGCGATGTTCGGGTCTCGGTGGTGCACGGCGATGACGCGCAGGCGCGCGACCTGCTGGCCGGGGCGTACCGGCACCTGCTGGTCGAGATCCGCGACTGGCTGGGCGAAGTGGTCGAGGCGCTGGCCGACCCGCAGGCCGTGGCCAGACGCCGCGGGCTGGCACTCGACGACCCGATCGAACTCGAACTCAATCTGCGGCTCACCCCCGCGCCGCAGCTTGGGGCCCTGGCACGCTGGGCGCGCCGGCACCCGGCGCGGCTTGGCCCGTGGGAAAAGGTCGCCTTGCTCGCGATTGGATGGTGGGCCGGCAGTGCGCTGTTCGGCGACAACGACGATTGCGGTTGACGCAGGCGCTTGGCGCACCCGCGCTGTCGTCGCCGAGATCCAGCCCGACGCACGCTTCGTCGAGCTGGACGCGGCGATCCGGGGCGGGCTGCGGGAAGCGGGGCTGGGGGGCTATCGGCAGCAGCGGGTGGCTCGAGTACGGGGCGTCACTCGTAGTGCGTCCACATGCGCAGGACGCGAACGGTGCGCTCCTTCGCGAATACCTCGTACACAAGTCGGTTGTGAATATTGATTCGGCGCGAATACGCGCCGGCAAGGTCGCCGACGAGCTTCTCGAAGGCGGGGGGATTCTGAAAGGGGTCTTTTTGCAGGATGTCCAGCAACGCCACGGCTCTGTTCTTCAGCCCTGCCGCGGCCAGCTTCTTCGCGTCCTTCTGCGCCTGCCTGGAGTAGACAAGCGCCCACTTCACCAGCCGAGTTCCTTGGCGCTCCTGGCCAGCGGCTCAGCCATCGCCTTGCGGATGGAGTCGCGCATACCCGGGATCGAAATGAGGTGCATCGTTTCCTGAATGGCCTGCCAGTCTTCGGCCGATACGAGCACGGCGGACGTACGCTTGCCGGCGATGAGGATGGGTTCGTGCGAGTCGGCCGCCTGGTCGATCAGGCGGTAAAGATTCGCGCGGGCTTCGGTGGCGGTGAGGACAGGCATGGCAGACTCCGGAGGCAGGGCCGTAGCGTACGCAAAAGCGTACTTATAGTCAAGGGTTGCCATCGCGAATGGCATCGTGACCCGAAAGAGAGCCCGAAGGCGAGGTGCCCGCCGCCGCGCCGCGGGCCTCAGGCCCGACAATGCGGCGCAACGCTGCTGCGCGCCGAACGAGTCGAAACGACATGCCCGAAATCGTCTTCAAAGGCAAGGAGTACGTCTACAACCACCACCTGACGGTGCCGTACCGGCCGCT
>JADZCL010000236.1 GCA_020851615.1 Rubrivivax sp. | reverse complement strand
GCGCGCGTGCAGGCACTTTGTCACGCCGCAGAACGCGGCGCAGGGTGCCTGGCGCAGAATCCCGCGGGTCCGAACGAGGTTTCCCGACATGACCCACCACGCCTATATCTGCGATGCACAGCGCACGCCATTCGGCCGCTACGGCGGTGCCCTTGCAACGGTCCGCACCGACGATCTCGCCGCGATTCCGATCAAGGCCCTGATGGCGCGCCATCAGGGCGTCGACTGGGCGGCGCTGGGTGATGTGATCTACGGCTGTGCCAACCAGGCTGGCGAGGACAACCGCAACGTCGCACGGATGGCGGCGCTCCTGGCCGGGCTGCCCACCGACGTGCCGGCCACGACGATGAACCGCCTGTGCGGCTCGGGGCTGGATGCACTGGGCACGCTGGCACGCGCCATCCGCGCGGGGGAGCTGGAGCTGGGCATCGCCGGTGGCGTGGAGAGCATGAGCCGCGCCCCCTTCGTGATGCCCAAGGCCGAGAGCGCCTTCAGCCGCAGCAATGCGGTCTTCGACACCACCATCGGCTGGCGCTTCGTCAACAAGCTGATGAAGGAGCGCCACGGCATCGACTCCATGCCCGAGACGGCCGAGAACGTGGCGCAGGAGTTCGGCATCGAGCGCGAGGCCCAGGACCGCATGGCGCTGGCCAGCCAGCAGAAGGCCGTGGCGGCACAGCAGCGGGGCTTCTTCGACGCCGAGATCTGCCCGGTGACGATCCCCCAGAAGAAGGGTGAGCCGCTCGTTGTGCGCCAGGACGAGCACCCGCGGGCGACCAGCCTGGAGGCCCTGGCCCGGCTCAAGGGCGTGGTCAGGCCCGAGGGCACGGTGACCGCGGGCAACGCCAGCGGCGTCAACGACGGCAGTTGCGCGCTGCTGGTGGCCAGTGAAGCCGCGGCCGCCCGCCACGGCCTGACGCCGCGCGCGCGCGTGGTCGGCATGGCCACTGCCGGCGTGCCCCCGCGCATCATGGGCATGGGCCCGGCGCCGGCCACGCGCAAGGTGCTGTCGCTCACCGGCCTGACGCTGGCGCAGATCGACGTCATCGAGCTCAACGAGGCGTTTGCCGCGCAGGGGCTGGCGGTGCTGCGCGACCTGGGCCTGGCCGACGACGACGCGCGCGTCAACCCCAACGGCGGAGCGATCGCGCTGGGCCACCCGCTGGGCGCCAGCGGCGCGCGCCTTGCAACGACCGCCGTCAGCCAGCTCCACCAGGGCGGCGGACGCTACGCCTTGTGCACCATGTGCATCGGCGTCGGGCAGGGGATTGCGCTGGTGCTCGAGCGGGTCTGAGCAGCCCGCCGCCGCGGGCTCAGCGTCCGAACAGGCCCAGGCGCTGCGCTTCGAGCGCGGCCTCGGCGCGCGAGCTCACGTTGAGCTTGCGGTAGATCTGCTTGACGTAGTCGGCGATCGTGTGGCGCGACAGGCCCAGCTGCACGCCGATCTCGGGCAGCGTGTAGCCCTTGGCCACGCGCAGCAGCACTTCGGTCTCGCGCTCGGTGAGCGAGACCTGGTGCAGATTGGCATCCACGCGCGGCTTGCTCTGGTTGGCAAAGTGCGCCATCACGCGGCGCGCGATGCTCGGCGACAAGGGCGGCTCGCCCTGGCTGATGCGCTGCAGCTGCTCGGTGATCAGCTCGCGCGGCTGCTCCTTCAGGATGTAGCCGAAGGCGCCCGCCTGCAGCGCCGGGAAGAGGTGCTCGTCGTCATCGTGGATGGTGACCACCACCGACTGGCATTCGGGCTGCACGTCGCGCAGCCGGGTCACCACGTCGACGCCGGTGCCGTCGGGCAGCCCGAGGTCGACCAGCGCGAGGTCGAACTTCACGGCCGTCACCAGCGCCAATGCGTCGGCCACGCGCGCGCTCTCGGCGATGCGCGCCGCGGGGAACACCTGCAGCACGAGCTTCTGCAGCCACGCGCGGATCTCGGGCAGGTCTTCGAGTAGCAGGATGTGGTTCATGGGCCGGCGCTGTCGCTGCGATTCATGCTAGCGGGCATATCGGCCGCATTCACGGCGAGTGCAGGGCGCGCTCGAGCGGAAGCGTGAGACGGATCACGGTTCCGAAGCCGGGGCCCGATTCGATGAGGCACTGCCCCTGCAACTGCTTGGCGCGCTGCTTCATCGTCGCCATGCCGTGCCCGCGGTCCAGGCGGCCCTCGGACTCCTGCGTGATGCCCTCGCCGTTGTCCTGCACGACAAGCTGGAAGTCGCCGTCGCTCACGCGGCATTGCACGACGCAGAACGAGGCGCCGCTGTGCTTGATGATGTTGCTCGTGGCTTCGCGCAGGATGCGTGTGGTCTGCACGTAGGCCCGCGCCGACAAGGTCTGCGGCAGGTCCTCGGGCGCCGACCAGTCGGTCTCGATGCCGGCCTGTGCCAGGCGTGAGACGACCTCGGCGCGCCAGTCGCCCAGCGCGTCGGCCAGGCGCACCGCGCGCCCGGTGAGGCCACGCACCGACAGCCGCATCTCCTCGAGGGCCTCGCGCGCCAGCGTGCTGATGCGATCGCTCTCGCTGGTGTGCACGATGGTCAGCAGCTTGGCCCCGAGGTCATCGTGCAGGTCGGCGGCGATGCGCTTGCGTTCCCGCTCGGTGACCTGCTCGACCTTCAGCTCGGCCAGCTGGCGGAAGTTGTGCTCGATCTCGGCGGTCGCCTCGCGCACGCGCTGCTCGAGCTGCGTGCGGCTGACCTCGGCCTGCTGGCGCGCCAGCCCATGCTGGTGCACCAGGCGCAGGCCCACCAGCACCAGCATCAGGGGCAGCGCCACGCGCGCCAGCGCGGCCGGCAGCGGCGGGATGATGGCGAACGCGCCGGCCAGCTCGATGCACCCGGAGGCCGCAACGACTGCCAGCAACGCCCCCATCAGCCAGAACGAGGGCGAGCGGGCGCGCCATTGCCGCTGCAGGTAGAGCAGCGCCGCGGCCGCGACCTCGATCGCCAGCAGGACCGACCACGCGGTCACCAGCGGGTACAGGCGCGACTCGCCGGCGGCCAGCAGGGTGAGCGGCATCACCGCTGCCTGCACCGGCAGCGCGAGGTCGGCCGCACGCAGCCGCGTGTGTGCGTAGCGCAGCAGGAACTGCACCGCGGCCCAGGCCACCAGCGGCAGCAGTGCGGCCAGCAGCAGCTCGACGGCCGCGTGCGGCAGCGGCCACTGCTGCACCCACAGCGGCGCATCCAGCAGCCCCCAGCCGACCGAGAGCGCACCGAAGTACGCCAGGTGGCTCTCGCGGCGGTTGCGAAAGCCCAGCACGAACATGAAGCCCCCGGTCAACAGCAGCGTCGCGCCCAGGGCCTGCGGCAGGCGCAACTGCAGCGTGGTCTGCAGGCGTTGGCGCGCCTGCAGCGCATCCAGCGGCCCGATGGCCAG
>JADZCL010000235.1 GCA_020851615.1 Rubrivivax sp. | reverse complement strand
GGCGGTGGCGGAAAGGCTTTCGATTGGTCACTGATTCCACCAAGCGTTCCCGCTCCGGTCGTTTTGTCTGGTGGGTTGAATCCGGCAAACGTGACCGATGGAGTGCTGGCGGTCCGGCCTTTTGCCGTTGACGTCAGTTCAGGCGTCGAACAGGCCAGAGGCGTCAAGAACGCGGCGCTGATGCGCCGTTTCTGCAAGGCCGTCCGCGCGGCCGACGATCGGCTCGCGGCCCTTTGATCCCCGCGCCCGCACGAGGCCCTGTGGCCTGCCCGGGTGGCACCGAAAGCCCCTCCATGCATCCCTACGACCAACCCGACGCGCGCGGGCGCTTTGGCCCCGTCCGCTCTGCCCACGGGCACGATACCTACTACGGTGGCAGCTTTGTCGCCGAGACCTTGACGCAGGCGCTGCAGCAACTGCAGGCGGCCTACGCCGAGTGCCGCAGCGACCCCGCCTTCCAGGCCGAGTTGCGCCACGAGCTGGCGCATTTCGTCGGCCGCCCGAGCCCGATCTACCACGCCTCGCGGTTGTCGCGCGAGATTGGCGGAGCCCAGATCTACCTCAAGCGCGAGGACTTGAACCACACCGGCGCGCACAAGGTCAACAACACCATCGGCCAGGCACTGCTGGCGCGGCGCATGGGCAAGCACCGCGTGATCGCCGAAACCGGCGCCGGCCAGCATGGCGTGGCCACTGCGACGATCTGCGCACGCTACGGCCTGCAGTGCGTCGTCTACATGGGCAGCGAGGACATCCGCCGCCAGAGCCCCAATGTCTATCGCATGCAGTTGCTCGGTGCGACGGTGGTGCCGGTCGACAGCGGCAGCAGGACACTCAAGGACGCGCTCAACGAGGCCTTGCGCGACTGGGTCACGAACGTCGAGGACACTTTCTACATCATCGGCACCGTCGCCGGACCGCACCCGTATCCGACGATGGTGCGCGACTTCCAGCGCGTGATCGGCGAGGAGTGCCTCGTGCAGATGCCCGAGCTCGCCGGCCGCCAGCCCGATGCAGTGATCGCCTGTGTTGGCGGGGGCAGCAACGCGATGGGCATCTTCCATCCGTACATCGAGCGCGAGGGCACGCAGCTCATCGGCGTCGAGGCCGCAGGCCTGGGCCTGGACAGCGGCCAGCATGCGGCCAGCATCAGTGCCGGCGCACCGGGTGTGTTGCATGGCAATCGGACCTATCTGCTGCAGGACGAGGACGGCCAGATCGTGCCGACGCACTCGATCTCGGCCGGGCTCGACTACCCCGGTGTCGGTCCCGAGCATGCCTACCTGCACGACAGCGGCCGTGCCCAGTACGTCGGCATCACCGACGATGAGGCGCTGGCCGCCTTCCACCGCCTGTGCCGCAGCGAGGGCATCATCCCGGCGCTCGAATCCAGCCACGCCGTGGCCTACGCGATCAAGCTCGCGGCGACATTGCCCACCGAGGCGATCCTGCTCGTCAACCTCTCCGGTCGGGGCGACAAGGACATCAACACCGTGGCGGCGCTGCAGGGCATCGAATTGCCCGGCCTCGGCCAGGCAGGAGATGCCCGATGAGCCGCATCGCCACCACTCTGCAAGCGCTGCAGGCCCGCGGCCGCCGGGCGCTCGTGCCCTACATCACGACCGGGGACCCCTTCGCCGACGCGACGCCGGAGATCATGCACGGCCTGGTGGCCGGCGGCGCCGACATCATCGAGCTGGGCGTGCCCTTCAGCGACCCGATGGCCGACGGCCCGGTCATCCAGCAGGCCGGTGAGCGGGCCCTGGCCCGCGGCGTTGGCCTGGCGCAGGTGCTCGCGGCAGTACGCGCCTTTCGCGAGCGCGACGGCGTGACGCCCGTGGTGCTGATGGGTTACGCCAACCCGATCGAGCGCTGGGACGGCCGGCATGGGGATGGCGCCTTCGTCACTGCGGCTGCGCAAGCAGGTGTCGACGGCCTGCTGATCGTCGACTACCCGCCGGAGGACTGTGCCACCCTGGCCGAGCGCATGCGCGTCGCGGGGCTGGACCTGATCTTCCTGCTGGCGCCGACCTCGACCGAGGCGCGCATGCGCGAGGTCGGCCGGGTGGCCAGCGGGTACGTGTACTATGTCTCGCTGAAGGGCGTGACCGGGGCCGGGCACCTGGATGTCGACGCCGTGGCTCGCATGCTCCCGCGCATCCGCCAGCATGTGTCGCTGCCGGTGGGCGTGGGCTTCGGGATCCGCGACGCCGCCAGCGCAAAGGCGGTGGGGCGTGTGGCGGATGCGGTGGTCATCGGCACACGCCTGGTGCAGATCCTGCAGCCACTGGCGCGTGAGCGTGTCGCCGCGGCGGCGCAGGCCTTCATGAGCGAGATCAGGCAGGCACTGGACGAACTGCCACCAAGGAGTGATGCATGAGTTGGCTCGAGAAGCTGCTGCCACCGAAGATCCAGCAGACCGATCCCACCGAACGGCGGGCGATGCCCGAGGGCCTGTGGGTCAAGTGTCCGGATTGCGAATCGGTGCTGTACAAGACCGATCTGGAGCAGAACCTGAGTGTCTGCCCCAAGTGCAGCCATCACCACCGCATCGGCGCGCGGGCCCGCCTGGAGGCCTTCCTCGACCCGGAAGGCCGCTACGAGATCGGGCAGGAAGTCCTGCCCACCGACGCGCTCAAGTTCCGTGACAGCAAGAAATATCCCGAGCGGCTGAAGGCGGCACTCGAGGCCACCGGCGAGACCGATGCGCTGATCGTGATCGGTGGCGCGGTGATGAGCGTACCGGTCGTCGCCGCCTGCTGCGAGTTCGACTTCATGGGCGGCTCGATGGGTTCGGTGGTCGGCGAGCGCTTTGTGCGCGGCGTGCATGCCGCCATCGAGCAGAAGGTGCCCTTCGTCAGTTTTGCCGCCACGGGCGGCGCCCGCATGCAGGAGGGGCTGCTGAGCCTGCTGCAGATGGCCAAGACCAACGCCGCGCTGACCCGCCTGGCCAAGGCCAGGCTGCCCTTCGTGAGCGTGCTGACCGATCCGACCATGGGCGGCGTGTCGGCCAGTTTCGCCTTCATGGGCGATCTGGTGATCGCTGAACCGAAGGCGCTGGTGGGCTTCGCGGGCCCGCGCGTGATCGAGAACACCGTGCGCGAGAAACTGCCCGAGGGCTTCCAGCGCGCCGAGTTCCTGCTCGGCAAGGGGGCGCTGGACATGATCGTCGATCGGCGCCAGTTGCGCGGCACGATTGCGCGCGCGCTGGCGATGCTGCAGCGCCAGAGCGCCGATGCCGTGGCCTGAGGCCGCGCCGCGCATCGCGGTGCACCGGGCACCGCCATGACCCGCCCCGACACGCTGGCGGCCTGGCTTGCGCACTGCGAGCAGTCGCACCACGCCGTCAAGGACCGGCCGCTGGCGGGGCTCGTGGCCTTGCGCGATCGGCTCGGGCTGCGCTTTGCCTGCCCGGTCGTCGTCGTGGCGGGCACCAACGGCAAAGGCTCGACCTGCGCGATGCTGGAGGCGATCGCGCTGGCTGCGGGTTATCGGGTCGGCCTCTACAGCAAGCCGCACCTGGTGCACTTCGAGGAGCGCTGCCGCATCGCCGGCCGGCCCGTCGATGGCCAGGCGCTGCTGCCGCACTTCGAGGCCGTAGAGGGCGCCCGCGGCGACCTGCCGCTGACCTGGTTCGAATTCACGACCTTCGTCATCCTGCGCGCCCTGGCCACCGCCGATCTGGACTTCGCCATTCTCGAGGTCGGCCTCGGGGGGCGGCTGGATGCGGTGAACGTGATCGATGCCGACTGCGTCGTGCTCACCAGCATCGATCTCGATCACATCGACACGCTGGGCGCCGACCGCGAGGCGATCGGCGGCGAAAAGGCGCATGTCATGCGTGCGGGGCGGCCCGCCATCATCAGCGACCCACAGCCGCCGCAGAGCGTGCTCGACCACGGCGCTCGCGTCGGGGCCGACCTCTGGCTGGCGGGGCGGGATTTCAGGCACGCCGGCGACCTCGGCCAATGGTCCTGGGCCGGTCGCCAGCAGCGTTACGCCGGCCTGTCATACCCGGCGCTGCGTGGGGCCAACCAGTTGCTCAATGCGGCGGGCGCGCTGGCCGCATTCGAGGCGCTGCGCTTGCGCCTGCCGGTCAGCGCGCAGGCGATCCGAGTCGGCCTGTCGCAGGTCGAACTGCCGGGCCGCTTCCAGGTTGTGCCGGGGCAGCCGGCGCTCGTGCTCGATGTCTCGCACAACGTGCAGGCGGTGGCGGTGCTGGCGCACAACCTGCGCGTCATGGGCCGATTCCCGCGCACGCACGCGATCTTTGGCGCCATGCGCGACAAGCAGCTTGCGCCCATGGTGGAGCGCATGCGCGGCCTGGTCGATCACTGGTACCTGTGCGCGCTGCCCACCGCGCGGGCGGCGACAGTCGAAGAACTCGAGGCCGTGGTCGGGCCCGACCGGGCGAGTGGCCATGCCGATCCGGCGGCGGCCCTGCGTGCGGCCATCGCCGCAGCCGACCCGGCCGATAGAATCGTCGTCTTCGGATCCTTCTTCACCGTCGGCGGCGTGCTGAAGGAAGGCCTGCCGCGCCTGTCGGCCCCGCACCTGGGGTGACGCCGCACCGGGGCCACGCGCGCTGCCCCCGGCTCCACATGGCCCTGCCTTCGTTCCTCAAGCGCAAAGACCGCACGCCCGCTGCGGCCCTTGCCGATGCGCTGGGCGAGGAGTCCGGCCCGACGCAGCAGGCGCGTGTCCGGGCGCGCCGGCGGTTGATTGGCGCCGTGGTGCTGCTGGCGGCCGGGGTGCTGGTCTTCCCGGCCGTCTTCGAGACGCGGCCCCGTCCGCTGCCGGCCGACCTGCCGATCGAGATGCCTGCAGGCCAAGGCGCGTCCGCGCGCAGCCCTGCCTTGCCGCAGCATGCACCGACCGTGACCGCGCTGCCGCCGGTGACCGTGCCCGCGCCGCCCGCCCCCGCCGCGTCGGCGGGCAGCGCGGTGACGGCGCAAGCGCCGCTCCCGCGTGCCAGCGCCGCCGCCAGTGCGCCCGTTCCCGAGCCGGTCGCAAAGACCGAGATGGGGCAGGCGCGCGCACCCGACAAGGTGCCGGACAAGCCGGCCGACAAGGCCAAGGACACGGCGGCGGACAAGGCGACCGACAAGGCGACCGACAAGGCGGCAGCGGCGGCACCCCGCGCCGAGCCGCCGCCGGACACCCGGCGTGCCCATGAGGCCGAGCGCGTGCGCGATCTGCTTGGGGACAAGCCCGCGGCGTCAGCATCCGGACCGTCGGGGCGCTTCATCGTGCAGGTGGGCGCCTTCCGCGACGAGGCGGTGCTGCGCGACGTGCGCAGCAAGGTCGAGAAGCTTGACCTGCGCACCTATACGCAGGTGATCGAGACCGAGGCCGGACGGCGCACCCGCTTGCGCGTGGGGCCATTCACCAGCCGCCAGGAGGCCGACAGCGCGGGCGCCAAGTTGAAGGCCGCTGGCCTGCCTGGCCATGTGCTGAGCTTGTGATGGCTGTGCTGTCCGGGATCGATTGGGCCCTGCTTGCCGTGCTCGTGCTATCGGTGGTCGTGGGCCTGTGGCGCGGCCTGGTCTTCGAGCTGATGTCGCTGGCGGGCTGGGTGGTGGCCTGGGTCGGCGCGCAGTTCCTGGCGCGTGACCTGGGCCG
>JADZCL010000234.1 GCA_020851615.1 Rubrivivax sp. | reverse complement strand
CGGCCGATCATGATGACCACGCTGGCGGCCATGATGGGCGCGCTGCCGATCGCCTTCGGCCTGGGCGCGGGCGCCGAGCTGCGCCAGCCCCTGGGCCTGGCGGTGGTCGGGGGGCTGGTCTTCTCGCAGGCGGTGACGCTGTTCATCACGCCGGTGATCTACCTCGCGCTGGACCGCTTCAGCGGCCGCGGCCCGGTGACGACGCCCGAGACCGCCTAGCGCCGCAACCGGGATCGCGTGCTCCGCTACAGTCACGCCCGCCGGCGCCGACCGGCGCGTCACTGCCGCCCGCCCCGATGCTGCGCTTCATCGCCACCCGACTTGCACTCGTCGTGCCGACCTTCATCGGCATGACGCTGCTGGCCTTCCTGATGATCCGCATGGTGCCCGGCGACCCGATCGAGACCCTGGCCGGCGAGCGCGGCATCGACCCCGCGCGCCACGCGCAGCTGGTCAAGGAATACGGCCTGGACCAGCCGGTGCTGGTGCAGTACGGCATCTACATCGGGCGCGTGCTGCAGGGCGACCTCGGCAAGTCGATGATCACGCAGGCGCCGGTGCTGGAGGAGTTCAAGGCGCTCTTCCCGGCCACGGTCGAGCTGGCGCTGTGCGCGATCGTGTTCGCGCTCGTGCTGGGCATCCCGGCGGGCATGCTGGCGGCGGTGAAGCGCAACTCGGTGTTCGACCACGGCGTGATGGGCATCTCGCTCACCGGCTATTCGATGCCCATCTTCTGGTGGGGGCTGCTGCTGATCCTGCTGTTCTCGGTGCAGCTGGGGTGGACGCCGGTCTCCGGGCGCATCGACGTCAAGTACTTCCTCGAGCCGGTGACGGGCCTGTACCTCATCGACGCCTGGCTCGCCGGCGAGCGCGGCGCCTGGCGCTCGGCGCTCGTGCACCTGGCGCTGCCGGCGATCGTGCTGGGCACCAACCCGCTGGCCATCATCGCGCGCATGACGCGCTCGGCCATGCTCGAGGTGCTGGGCGAGGACTACATCCGCACCGCACGCGCCAAGGGCCTGTCGAGCGTGCGCGTGGTGGCGCTGCACGCCTTTCGCAACGCGCTGCTGCCGGTGGTGACGGTGGTCGGGCTGCAGGTGAGCGTGCTGTTCACCGGCGCCATCCTGACCGAGACGATCTTCTCCTGGCCGGGCGTGGGCAAGTGGATGATCGAAGCCATCAGCCGGCGCGACTACCCCGTGCTGCAAGGCGGCCTGCTGCTGCTGGGCGGCATGGTGATGCTGGTGAACCTGACGGTCGACCTGACCTACGGCATCATCAATCCGCGCGTGCTGCATGCCAAGTGAGATGTGGAAATGAGCGCGACGCCCATCACCCCCGCCACCGGCCCCGCCGCCCCTCCGGGCCCGCTGCGCGAGTTCTGGGCCAGCTTCAGCAGCAACCGCGGCGCGCTGCTGGGCCTGGTGGTCGTCATCGCGGTGCTCGCGCTGGCGGCCTTCGCGCCGTGGATCGCGCCCTACGCACCTGACCTCACCAACACCGCGGCCTTCCTGCGCCCGCCGGCCTGGACCGAGGGCGGCTCGGCCAGCTACCTGCTGGGCACCGACGCCATCGGGCGCGACATCCTCTCGCGCCTGATCTGGGGCGGCCGGCTGTCGCTGACCATAGGCCTCGCGGTGGTGGCGCTATCCATCGTGACGGGCATCGTGCTGGGCATGGTGGCCGGCTTCGCCCGCGGCGCCACCGAGATCGCGATCATGCGGCTGATGGACATCATCCTGACGCTGCCCAGCCTGCTGCTGGCCATCGTCATCGTCGCCATCCTCGGGCCGGGGCTGATGAACGCGATGCTGGCTGTCGCGGTGGTGGTGCTGCCGCACTACGTGCGCATCACGCGCGCGGCGGTGATCGCCGAGACGGCCAAGGACTACGTCACCGCGGCGCGCCTGTCCGGCGCCGGCCTGGCGCGGCTCATGTTCGTCGAGGTGCTGCCCAACTGTGCGGCGCCGCTCATCGTGCAGGCGTCGCTTGGCGTGTCCACCGCCATCCTCGACGCCGCGGCGCTGGGCTTCCTGGGCCTGGGCGCACAGCCGCCTTCACCCGAGTGGGGCACCATGCTGGCCGACGCGCGCGAGTTCGTGCTGCGCGCGTGGTGGGTGGTGACCTTCCCGGGCGTCATGATCCTCGTCACCGTGCTCGCCTTCAACCTGCTTGGCGACGGCCTGCGCGACGCGCTCGACCCCAAGCTCAAGCGCTGAGAGCCCATGTCCGCCCCGCTGCTCGAGATCGAAGACCTGCACGTCGACTTCCCGACCCAGGGCGCGGTGCTGCACGCCGTCGACGGGGTGAGCCTGCGGCTGGCCGAGGGCGAGGTGCTGGGTGTGGTCGGCGAGTCGGGCTCGGGCAAGAGCGTGACCATGCTGGCGCTGATGGGTCTGATCGGCTTTCCGGGCCAGGTGCGCGCGCAGGCGATGCGCTTTGCCGGGCGCGAACTGCAGGGCCTGTCGCCACGCGAGCGCCGGCGCATCGTCGGCAAGGACGTGGCCATGATCTTCCAGGATCCGACCACCAGCCTGAACCCCTGCTTCACGATCGGCTTCCAGCTCGTCGAGACGCTGCGCCTGCACCTGGGCCTGTCCGGCCGCGACGCGCGCACGCGCGCGGTGGAGCTCCTCGAGCAGGTCGGCATCCCGGCCGCGGCGAGCCGGCTGGCGGACTTTCCGCACCAGTTGTCGGGGGGCATGAACCAGCGCGTGATGATCGCGATGGCGATCGCCTGCAACCCGCGCCTCTTGATCGCCGACGAACCGACGACGGCGCTGGACGTGACCATCCAGGCGCAAATCCTCGAGCTGCTGCGCGGCCTGCAGCGCGAGCGCGGCATGGCGCTGGTGCTGATCACGCACAGCATGGGCGTGGTGGCCGAGATGGCGCAGCGCGTGGCCGTGATGTACGCCGGCCAGGTGGTCGAGGAGCGGCCTGCACAGACGCTGTTCGCCGCGCCCGAGCACCCCTACACCGCCGCGCTGCTGGCCGCGATGCCCGAGCGCAGCGAAGGCCAGGGCCGGCTGGCCACCATCGCAGGCGTCGTGCCCGGCGCCTACGACCGGCCCGCGGGCTGCCTGTTCGGGCCGCGCTGCACCTCCTTCGTTGCCGCGCGCTGCACCCAGCCGCCGGGCCTGCGGCCCTGGGCCGACGGCGCCGTGCGCTGCCACTATCCCGTGGGCGATGCGACGCGCCAGGCGCGCCGTCTGGCTGACGGCGCCGACGAAGCCGTGCATGCGGCCGGCACGGAGGCGACATGAACGCGCCCGTCGTCGAGGCCCACGACCTGGCGCAGACCTACCGCATCAAGCGCGGCTGGCTGCGCGCACCAGCGCAACTGCACGCGGTGGGCGGGCTGTCGTTCACCCTGCAGCGCGGGCGCACGCTGGCGGTGGTCGGCGAGTCGGGTTGCGGCAAGTCGACGCTGGCGCGCATGGTGACGCTGATCGAAGCACCCAGCGCCGGGCGCCTGCAGCTGGCGGGCATCGACACCGCAACGGCCGATGCCGCCGCGCGCCGCACGCTGCGCCGCACGGTGCAGCTCGTGTTCCAGAACCCCTACGGCTCGCTCAACCCACGCCAGAAGATCGGCGCTACGCTGGAGGCGCCGCTGGCCATCAACACGCGCCTGTCGCGTGCCGAGCGCAGCGAGCGCGGGCGCGCCATGCTCGCCAAGGTCGGCCTGCGCCCCGAGCACTACGCGCGCTACCCGCACATGTTCAGCGGCGGCCAGCGCCAGCGCATCGCGATCGCGCGCGCGCTCATGCTCGAGCCCGCGCTGGTGGTGGCCGACGAGCCGGTGTCGGCGCTGGACGTCTCGGTGCAGGCGCAGGTGCTCAACCTGCTGGCCGACCTGCAGCAGGAGCTGGGGCTGGCCTACCTGTTCATCTCGCACGACCTGGGCGTGGTGCGCCACATCGCGCACGAGGTGCTGGTGATGTACCTGGGCCTGGCGATGGAGCAGGGGCCACGCGAGCGCATCTTCGGCCGCCCGCTGCACCCCTACACGCGCGCGCTGCTGGCCTCCACGCCCATGGTCGACGCCGACCGGCGCGTGCCGCGCGTCGTGCTGCAGGGCGAACTGCCCTCGCCGCTGGCACCTCCCGCGGGCTGCGTCTTCGTCACGCGCTGCCCCTTTGCTGCCGAGCGCTGCCGCGCCGAACGCCCCATCTTGCGGGAGGTCGACGGCCGCCTTGTATCGTGTCACTTCGCCGAGCAGTTCGCTGCCGGCGCCTGATCCCACCACGGTCCGCACGGACCATTCGCCAGGAGAAACCATGCATACCAAGAAGCACCTGCCTCTGGCGCGCCGCACGCGCCGCCTGTGCACCCTTGCCGCAGCGGCCACGCTCGCCCTCGCCGGCACGGCGTCAGCCAAGACGCTGGTCTATTGCTCCGAGGGCAGCCCGGAGAACTTCTACCCGGCCATCAACACCACCGGGACCTCCTTCGACGCCAGCGGCCAGATCTACAGCCGCATCGTCGACTTCGAGCGCGGGGGCACCAGCGTCGTGCCGGGCCTGGCCGAGAAGTGGGACATCTCGCCCGACGGCCTGACCTACACATTCCACCTGCGCAAGGGCGTGAAGTGGCAGCCCAACAAGATCTTCAAGCCCACGCGCGACATGAACGCCGACGACATCCTGTTCATGTTCGAGCGCCAGTGGAAGGAAGACAACCCCTACTTCAAGGTCACGAGCCCCAACCACTCGTACTTCAACGACATGGGCATGCCCAAGCTGCTGAAGTCGGTCGAGAAAGTCGGTCCCTACACGGTGAAGATCGTGCTCGCCCACCCCGAGGCCCCCTTCCTCTCCAACCTGGCGATGGAATACGCCGGCGTGCAGAGCAAGGAGTACGCCGACGCGATGCTCAAGGCCGGCACGCCCGAGAAGGTCGACCAGGAGCCCATCGGCACCGGCCCCTTCTACCTCGTGCAGTACCAGAAGGACGCGCTCATCCGCTACAAGGCCTTCCCCGAGTACTACGGCGGCAAGGCCAAGATCGATGACCTGGTGTTCTCGATCACGCCCGACGCCTCGGTGCGCTGGGCCAAGCTGCAGAAGGGCGAGTGCCACGTCATGCCCTACCCCAACCCGGCCGACCTCGACGCCATGCGCAAGGACGCCAAGATCACCGTGCTCGAGCAGCCGGGCCTGAACGTCGGCTACCTCGCCTACAACACGCAGAAGAAGCCCTTTGACGACGTGCGCGTGCGCAAGGCGGTGAACATGGCCATCAACAAGCAGGCCATCATCGACGCCGTCTACATGTCCACCGGCATCGCGGCCAAGAACCCCATCCCGCCGACGATGTGGTCGTACAACGACGCCATCAAGGACGACCCCTTCGACCCCGCCGCGGCCAAGAAGCTGCTCGCCCAGGCCGGCCACCCCGACGGCTTTGCCACCGACCTGTGGGCGATGCCGGTGCAGCGCCCCTACAACCCGAACGCGCGCCGCATCGCCGAGCTGATGCAGGCCGACCTGGCCAAGGTCGGCATCAAGGCCGAGATCAAGAGCTTCGAGTGGGGCGAGTACAGGAAGCGCATGCAGGCCGGCGAGCACCAGATGGGCATGCTCGGCTGGACCGGCGACAACGGCGACCCCGACAACTTCCTGCACACGCTGCTGGGCTGCGACTCGGCCAAGAGCGGCGGCAGCAACGTCGCCAAGTTCTGCTACAAGCCCTTCGAGGACCTGGTGCTCGAGGCCAAGGTGGTCAGCAACGTCGCCAAGCGCACCGAGCTCTACAAGAAGGCGCAGGTGGTCTTCAAGGAACAGGCGCCGTGGTTCACCATCGCGCACGCGGTGCAGCTCAAGCCCGTGCGCAAGGAAGTGATCGACTTCAAGCTCAGCCCCTTCGGTCGCCACACCTTCTACGGCGTGGACATCAAGGAGTAGGCACCCCTGCGGTTGCCGCATCGATGACCCGCCGGCACGGTTGGGCCCCCGAGCGGGCGTTGCCGTGCCGGCGCAGCCGGCTGTGGCGCGCGTGAACGCCGCGCACGGGCCGCCGCGGCAGGTGCTGGGCTTCTGGCTGGGCGTGCTGGGGGTGGCGCTGTTCGCCATCACGCTGCCGGCCACGCGCCTGGCCACCGGCAGCGCGGCCGATCCCCAGCTGGCGCCGCTGTTCGTCACCGTCGGCCGCGCGGCGCTGGCCGGCCTGTTGTCGCTGGCCTTCCTGCTGCTCACGCGCTCGGCCTGGCCCGCGCGGCGCCACTGGGGGCCGCTGCTGGGCGCGGTGGCGGGCAACGTGGTGGGCTATCCGCTGCTGCTGGCGCTGGCGCTGCGCAGCGTCACCGCCACGCACGCGGCGGTGGTCACGGCCCTGCTGCCGCTGGCCACCGCGGTGGCCGCGGCACTGATCCTCGGCCAGCGCGCGCGCCTGGGCTTCTGGGCCTGCGCGGTGGCCGGCAGCGCACTGGTGGTGGTGTTCGCCTGGCTGCGCGCCGACCAGGGCGGCGGCTTCGGTCTGACGCGGGCCGACTCGCTGCTGCTCGGGGCGGTGGTCGCCGCTGCGATCGGCTATGTGTGCGGCGCACAGGTCACACCCGAACTGGGTGCCGAGCGCGTGATCTGCTGGATCTGCGTGCTGGCCCTGCCGGCCAGCCTGCCCGCCACCCTGCTGCTGTGGCCCGACACCAGCGTGCAGCCGCTGCGCGCCAGTGCCTGGCTCGGTTTTGCCTATGTCGGCTCGGTCTCGATGTGGGCCGGGTTCTTCGCGTGGTTCCGGGGTCTGGACTGGGGCGGTGCGCTGCGCGTGAGCCAGGTGCAGCTGCTGCAGCCCTTTCTGGCGATGCTGTTTGCACTGCCGCTGCTGGGCGAGCGGCTGGACCTGGGCTCGATCGGCTTTGCGCTGGCGGTGGTGGCCACCGTGATGCTGGGCCGGCGTGTCTCGCACCCTGCGGCGCCCGCAGCGCAGCGGAGTTGAGTGTGCAGCTGCCGGCACGTGCCGCAACTCGCCGTGCGCTGGTGATCGCCATGCGCAAACTGCGCACCGCGCTCGTCATCGCGCTGGCGATGGCGGCGTTCTTCACGCTCGTCTCCCCCGCCTCGTTCTGGGTGAACCTCGTGTTTGCGATCTGCATCGGCGGCACGATCCAGTTGCTCATCGACCTGGGTCGCCACGGCCTCGTCGCGCTTGCGCTGCGCTTTGCGCTACCCGGCGTCGCAGCCGGCTCCTGGCCCGGCTGGCGCTGGATGCTGCCGTGGATCATGGGTTCGGCAGTCCTCGGCTATGCCATTGGCGGCACGCTGGCGGGCCGCCTGCTGGGCATCGCCACACCGCTGCACTGGCTCGACAGCAGCCCCTTCGGTCCGGTGATCATGATCGCGCTGATCGTGGCCGGGGGCGTGAGCTGGTTCTTCTACAGCCGTGCGCGCGTGGCGCAGGCCGAGTCCACCGCCGCTGCAGCAGCACGCACCGCTGCCGAGAGCCGGTTGAAGCTGCTGGAGTCGCAGCTCGAGCCGCACATGCTCTTCAACACGCTGGCCAACCTGCGCGTGCTGATCGGCACCGACGCAGCGGCCGCCCAGCGCATGCTCGATCACCTGATCGCCTTCCTGCGCGCGACGCTGGCCGCTTCACGCAGCAGTCGGCACACGCTGGCCGACGAGTTTGCACGCGTTGCAGACTACCTGGCGCTGATCGCAGTGCGCATGGGACCGCGCCTGGTGGTGCAACTGGACCTGCCTGCAGACCTGCGTGGGCTGGCGGTCCCGCCGCTGCTGCTGCAGCCGCTGGTGGAAAACGCCATCCGCCACGGTCTCGAGCCCAAGCCCGCTGGCGGCCGTGTCGAGGTGCAGGCACGGCGCGAAGGCCAGCGCCTTCTGCTTGCCGTGCGAGACACAGGCGAAGGCCTGCCGGCTGCGGCGGACACCGAGGCAGGCAGGCCGGCAGACACCGGCTTCGGCCTCACGCAGGTGCGTGAGCGTCTGCGCACGCTGCACGGCGAACGCGCTAGCCTGGTGCTGCGCAGTGCGTGCGACGCCGAGGGCGGGGCGCAGGCCCTCATCAACCTGCCGATCGAAGGCGAACCCGACTGATGCCAGCGCCGACTGCACTGATCGCCGAAGACGAGCCGCTTCTGGCCGCAGGCCTGCATGCCGAACTCGCCCGCGCATGGCCCGAGCTCGTCATCGCCGCCACGGTGGGCGATGGCCACGCCGCCGTGGTCCAGGCGCTTGCACACGAGCCCAGCGTGTGCTTTCTCGACATCCGCATGCCGGGGCAGAGCGGGCTCGAGGCGGCGCAGGAGCTTTCGGAAGAGTGGCCCGAAGGCCGCCCCTTCCCTCTGCTGGTGTTCGTGACGGCCTATGACCAGTACGCCCTGCAAGCCTTCGATGCGCAGGCCAGCGACTACCTCGTCAAGCCGGTACAGCCTGCGCGGCTCGCGCGCTGCGTCGAGCGGCTCATGCAGCGCCTGGCCGCCCGGGGGCCGGCACCGCTGGACGAGACGGCTCTGGCCCAGGTGCGCGCACTGCTCGCCGCCGCCGCCCCGCCCGCAGCAGGCGGCACCGCGCGGCTCGAGGTGATCCAAGCCGCGGTGGGCAGCACGGTGCACATCGTGCCGCTGGCGGAAGTCCTGTACTTCGAGGCCGCCGACAAGTACGTGCGCGTGGTGACGGCCAGCCGTGAATACCTGATTCGCTGGCCCCTGCGCGAGCTCCTCCCACAACTCGACCCCGCTGTGTTCTGGCAAGTGCACCGCGGCACCGTCGTGCGCGCCAGCGCGATCGCGGCCGCCCACCGCGACGAAGCCGGCAAGCTGCATCTGCAGCTGCGCGAGCGGCCCGAGCCGCTCGTCGTGAGCCGGCTGTACGCGCCTCTCTTCAAGGGCATGTAGGACTCCATGCCTTGTCCGTGGCGCTTGCGGCCTGCGCCACGGAGCCCGCGCCGCCCGCGCCGAACACGCGCGCCGACGACGGCTGCGCTGTGGCTACCGAGTTCGAGCCCGCGCCATGCCCGCTTCGATTGCCTGAGACTGGCGGCGTGACGGTGACGCGCAACGCGCTGAAGTCACCTCTTGCGAAGCCCGACCCGCCTGGCCGGTCACGGCGTGAGATCGGGTGGACGGACCTCGGGCACAAAGGCCTCGGCCTCGATCTCGACGCGCAGCGCGGGGTCGATCAGCGCGCTGACCTCGACCAGGGTCGCAGCGGGGCGGATATCGCCGAAGAACTCGCCGTGCGCACGGCCCACGGCCTCCCACTCGGCGATGTCGGTCACGAACATGCGCGTGCGCACCACATGCTCCAGGCGCGCACCCGCCTGCACAAGTGCGGCCTCGATGGTGCGCAAGGCCTGTTGCGCCTGCAGGTAGGCGTCGCCGATGCCGACGATGCCCGTGGCCGTGGCCGCCGTCGTGCCGGCGACGTAGACGTGCGGGCCGCAGCGCACCGCGCGCGAATAACCCACGCTCGCCTCCCAGGGACCGCCGCTCGAAATATTGATGCGCACGCCGCTCTCCTTTGCGTTCCCGGTGCCGCTGCCACCGTGCGCGGATGATGCCGGCGATCGCCGCGCCCGCCCCACGCGCGCGGCGACACCCGCACGGCGGCAGGGAGGCTGGGGCAGCGCCGGCAGCGCGCACACGCTGCGCGTAGGATCACGGCATCGTTCCCACGACCGAGGAGTCGACCATGGCCAGCGTGACCTTCAAGGGCAATCCGATCCAGCTTGCCGGCAGCCTGCCGGCGGTGGGCAGCAAGGCACCGGCCTTCGAGCTGGTGGCCGGCGATCTCTCCGACAAGACGCTGGCCGACTTTGCCGGCAAGCGCAAGGTGCTGAACATCTTCCCGAGCATCGACACGCCGGTCTGCGCGGCCTCGGTGCGCCACTTCAACCAGGACGCGGCGGCACTGGCCAATACGGTGGTGCTGTGCATCTCCGCCGACCTGCCCTTCGCGCAGGGCCGCTTCTGCGGCGCCGAGGGGATCAAGAACGTCACCATGCTCTCGACGCTGCGCGGCGGCGGCTTCCTGCGCAACTACGGCGTGGCCATCGACGGCGGCCCACTCACCGGGCTGGCTGCGCGCGCCGTGCTCGTCCTCGACGATAACGACAAGGTGCTGCACGCCCAGCTCGTGCCCGAGATCGGCCAGGAACCCGACTACGCGGCGGCGCTGGCGGCGCTGCGCTGAGCCGGGCCGCCGCGCGGGCAGCGCAGGCGGTGAAGTCGGCGATCATCGCGGTTCATGAAAGTATTCGGCATCGCCGGTCATTCCGGCATGGGCAAGACCACGCTGCTCGAGCGGCTGGTGCCCGAACTGCGCAACCGCGGCCTCGTCGTCTCGCTGATCAAGCACAGCCACAAGGCCATCGAGATCGACCGCCCCGGCAAGGACTCCTGGCGTGCCCGTGCCGCCGGCTGCCAGGAGGTGCTGCTGCTGGGCGAGCAACGCTGGGCGCTGATGCACGAACTGCGCGGCGACGTCGAGCCCGCGCTGCCCTACCTCGTCTCACGCATCCAGCCCTGCGACCTGGTGCTGATCGAAGGCTTCAAGGGCGGCGACTTCCCCAAGCTCGAGGTCTGGCGCGCCAGCGAAGGCAAGCCCCCGCTCTGGCCCGCCTGGCCCGGCATCGTCTCCCTCGCCGTCGAGGGTGCCCCACCCGTTCCCGCACCCCGCGTGCTCGCCCTGGCGGACACCCAGGCGATTGCCGACTGCGTGCTCGCCGAGGCGGCGCCGGTATAGGGGCTGGACCTCACCCCATGGGTTTCCCGTCGCGCGTGCTCCCTACCGCCTCACCTCGCCCACGATTGCGCGCACGGCCGCGCGGGTGAACGCCCCGAAGTCCGCCATGCGGTCGGCGATGGCGGCCTCGAGTGCGGCGCGGCTGCCCGGCGTCTTGCCCTGGGGGCCGATTTCGCGCAGCAGATCGACTTCGCGTTCGTGTACGCCGTAGTCGAAGCCGGGGTCCAGCACCAGGCGGTCTGGCAGCGCGGCGAGGACGGCGTCGTTCAGGGCTGGGGCGGCGGCGTGGGCGCGGGCGGAGACCTGGGTGCGCAGGGCGTCGTCGCTCCAGGCAGGCAGCGTGCCGTCGCGGCGCACATCCTGCAGCGCGGTTTCGATGGCGCCGGCGCGGCGTACGCGTGCAGCCTCACGGATGAGGTCGGATTGGAAGGCCTCGGCCGCGAGGTGGCGGTTGGAGAGCAGCACGATCGCCTCGTCCCAGGGGCGCTGCATGCCGAGCTTGGCGAGCACGCTGATGCCAAGCATGCGCAGGGTCGAGGCGCCCGGCATCACGGTGGCGTGGTAGGGCTGCGTGAGGTCCTGCAGGTAGTGCAGGGCCAGGCCGGTGAAGCGCCAGCCCCAGTAGGGATGGCCGCTGCGAAAGGCCAGTTGCGCAAGTGCAGCGAACTGGTGGTGGCGCAGTTGCGGATAGGTGCGGCGCAACTGCGGGGCGGCCAGGTAGAGGATCCGGTCCTCGTGATAGAAGCCCATGTGCATCGGGGCCTGGGTCGCAAAGACCAGCGCCGGATTGCCAAAGGGCAGCGGGCCCATGCCCATTTCCTTGCCCCAGGGCGTGCGGCTGTCTGTCCAGATGCCGATGTCCAGGCCGTAGTCGGGCTCATCGGCCGCCGAGGCGACGACAGCCAGTGGCGCGACCTGCTCGCCGGGCTGCAGCGCAAGGAAGCGATGGTCCAGGACACCCGACCCGGGTGTGACGACGGCGGCCACAGGCAGTTCGCTGCCCTGCACGTCCAGCCAGCGATCGGGCTGGACGTAGAGCGCAAAGCGCGCATCGAGCGCCACGCGCAGCGCACGCAGGAAGGCGAGTTGCCGCGCGCCATCACTGCGCGCGGGGTCGGCAACGAAGCGCAACGCGGCCGGCAGCGGTGGATAGGCCTCGAGCCGGCCGGCCGCCCAGGTCTGCGTTTGCGCCAGCGTGGCTTCGATCTGCGCTTCCTCGGCACGCAGGAAGTCGGCCAGCGGCTCGGCGGCCACTGGTGCCGCAGCGGCTACTTCGGGCAGCGCCGAGAGCACCCGATAGGTCGCCATGCCGTGATCACTCCAGGCCCGTGCCGCCGTCGTGGCCAGGGTCAGGGTCAGGATCACCGCGGCGATCCGGGGCAGGTTTCGTCTCACTCCAGCGCCTCCTGTGCGATGGCGCGATTGTTCACCAGGCGCGCCCCTGCGCACGCATGGACCGCCTTCAGGCGCAGAAGAAGCGCTCGACGAGGGCGTACTGCGCGGGCGTGTTCAGCGCCGGTGCGTGGCCGCAGCCGGGAATGGTGGCGACGACGGCGCATGGGCCCCGCACGCGCATGGCTTCGGCGACTTCGGGCAGCAGCAGGTCGGAGTTCTCGCCGCGCAGGCACAGCACGGGGATGGTCAGGGCGTCCCAGGCGTCCCACTGGTCGTAGTCGTGTGGGTGGTGGATGAACTGCTGCACCATCGCCGGGTCGTAGTGCGGCGTCACGCGGCCGTCGGGCAGGCGGCGCAGGCTGCTCTCGGTGAGTGCGCGCCATTGCGCATCGGGCAGCCAACCATAGGGTTGATAGATGGTGCGGAAGTACTGCTCGAGCTCGCTCACGGTGGCAAACGCCGGTGGGTTGCCGGCATAGGCGCGGATGCGCTCGACGGCGCTGCGGGCCAGTTCGGGCCCGATGTCGTTGAGCAGCAGCTTGCGGATGCGCCCGCGCAGGGCGCTGGCCGCACCGCGCAGGCCGATTGCACCGCCCATGCTGGTGCCCAGCCACAGGCAGTCGCGCACGCCCAACTGGTCGAGCAGGCTGACGGCCTGGCGGACGTAGAAGTCCAGGCAGTACTCGACGGCCGGCTGCGGGCTCCACTGGCTGAGTCCGCGGCCGAGCGTGTCGGGGCAGACGACGCGAAAGTGCGTGGCCAGATGCGCGGCGATGGGGTCCATGTCGCGCCCGGTGCGCGCCAGGCCATGCCAGGCAACGACGACCTCGCCCTGCTGCGCCCCCCACTCGGTGAAGTGGAGCTCGCGGCCGGCGCAGTTCAGGTAGCGCGACCGAGGCTGCATCGCACCACTCATCGGCGCGGGCGCAGCGCCAGCGCGCGCAGGCGCCCGACGATGCCGCTTGGGAAGTGGTAGACCGAGAGCACGAACAGCACGCCCAGCCACAGCAGCCAGCGGTCCGGCGAGACGATCTGCTCGAGCACGGGCACGCCCTGCAGCGCGGTCGCACCGAGGGCGAGCAGGTCCTGCAGGTAGTTCTGCGCCAGCACGAACAGCGCCGCACCGACGACGGCACCGTACATCGTGCCCATGCCGCCGATGACGACGATGAGCAGGATGTCGAGCATGATCTCGAAGGACAGCGTGGTGTCCGGGCCGACGTAGCGCAGCCACAGCGCCAGCAGCACGCCGGCCAGCGTGGCAAAGGCCGCCGAGAGGACGTTGCTCCAGGTGCGGTAGGCGACGGTCGAGTAGCCGATCGCTTCGGCGCGGAAGTCGTTCTCGCGGATGGCCTGCAGCACGCGGCCGAAGGGCGAGTTGACGATGCGCAGCAGCGCCAGGAAGAGCAGCACCACCGCCACGAACAGCAGGTAGTAGGTGAAGACCTTGCCGTCCAGCGCGAGGCCCAGGACGGGGTTCTCGAAGGGCTCGAAGCTCGGGCTCAGGTAGGCCGGGTTGCGGAAGGTGAGGCCGTCCTCGCCGCCGGTGATCTCGGAGAGCTGCGAGGCCAGGGTCTGGAAGGCACTGGCCACGGCCAGCGTGATCATGGCGTAGAAGATCGCCTTCACGCGCAGCGAGAACAGGCCGATCAGCAGCGACAGCAGCAGCGACAGCAGCAGCGCCGCCGCGGTGCCCGCGACGACGGCAAGCACGCCTTCGCCCAGGCGCGTGCTGGCCACCGCCACGCCGTAGGCGCCGATGCCGAAGAACATGGTGTGCGCGAAACTGACGATGCCGGTGTAGCCCAGCAGCAGGTCGAAGCTGGCCACGAGCAGGATGAAGATCAGGGTCTTGGCCGCCACGCTCAGCGCCTTGGCGCCCGGGAAGACGAAGGGCGCAACCGCCAGCGTGACGACGACGGCGATGAGGGCCAGCGCCAGCAGGCGGCTGCGCGGGCGGTCGTGCGAGAGCAGGCGGTCAAGCATGACAGTGCGCCGGACGAAGAGGTCTCGGCCTTCCGCCGGGCCGCCCCAGGGAAGGCCGCGCCCCCTCGGGGGGCAGGAGCAAAGCGAGGTGGGGGCTCATCGATTCGTCACCGGATACAGGCCCTGCGGCCGCCACAGCAGGATGGCCACCATCAGCGCGATGTTCGAGAACAGCGCGACCTTGGGGACGAGAAAGCCGGTGTAGTTGGCCACGAGCCCCACCAGCAGCGCGCCGATGAAGCAACCCAGCGTCGAGCCCAGCCCGCCGATGATGATGACGATGAAGATCAGCACGTTGACCTGTGCACCGATCTGCGGCACCACGGCCTGCTGGTACAGGCCCCACATCACGCCGCCCAGGCCCGCCAGGCCTGAGCCGGCGACGAAGACGCCGATGAACAGGCGGCGGATGCGATATCCCAGCGACTCGACCATCTCGCGGTCCTGCACGCCGGCGCGGATCAGCAGGCCGACCTTGGTGCGCGCCAGCGTCCAGGCCAGCAGCGCAAAGATGGCCAGCCCGACGAGTGCGGCAACGATGCGGTACTTCTCGAGCGCCGCGTCGCCGATGTAGAACGCCCCCCGCAACGGCGCGGGCATGGGCAGTGCGATCTGCAGCGGGCCCCAGACGACCTTGATCAGTTCCTCGCCGACGATCATGCCGCCCATGGTGATCAGGATCTGCTTGAGGTGCAGGCCGTAGACCGGGCGCACGATGACGCGCTCGAAAGCCCAGCCGATCGCCCCGGCGACCGCCATCGCCACCAGCATGGCGGCAAAGATGGCCAGCAGCGTCTGCAGCACGCCCTGGTCGGCGTAGACCGCCATGCCGCCCATCACCGAGGTCGCGACGAAGGCGCCGATGGCGATGAACAGGCCGTGCCCGAAATTGAGCACGTCCATGAGGCCGAAGACCAGCGTCAGGCCCGAGGCGATGACGAAGATGATGAGGCCCATCGCCAGCCCGGCAAAGGTCAGCGTCAGCCAGCTGCTGGCACTGCCGACCGCCGGCAGCGCGGCAGCGACAAGCGCCAGCAGCAGGCCGAAGGGTTTCCAGTCGAAGGCGCTGCGCGGGATGGCCGCCGGCGTGGGCGCGACGCTGGCGGGGCCGGTCATTGGTGCGCTCCCAGCGAGAGGCCCAGCAGGCGCTGCTGGAGTGCCTCGTCGGCGGCCAGTTCGGCCATCGCGCCGCCGTGCACGATGCGGCCGTCGTCCATCACCGCGACGGTGTCACCCAGCGCGCGGGCCATCATGAAGTTCTGCTCGACAAGCAGGATGGTCGTGCGCTGGCGCTTGAGCTCGCGCAGCGCGCCGATGAGGTTCTGGATGATCGATGGCGCCAGGCCCTTGCTGGGCTCGTCGATCAGGATCAGCGCGCGCGGCTCGCAGATCGCGCGCGCCACGGCCAGCATCTGCTTCTGCCCGCCGGAGAGCTTGCCCGCCGGGTAGAGCCAGAACCTCTGCAGCGCCGGGAAGAGGCCGAAGATCCACTGCAGCCGCTCGCGGTCGAGCTCGCCTTCGTGGCGCGCCTGGCGCGCGGCCAGCACGATGTTCTCCTTCACCGAGAGGTCGCTGAAGATGCCCATGCTCTCGGGCACGTAGGCAATGCCGGCGGCGGCGATGGCCGGCGTGGCACGCCTGGCGATGGACTCGCCGCGGAACTCGAGCGCGCCCTGCGACACCGCCCACAGGCCCATGATGGTGCGCAGCGTGGTCGTCTTGCCCGCGCCGTTGCGGCCCAGCAGCACGGTCACCTGCCCCTCGGGCACGGCGAGGTCGACGCCGTGCAGGATGTGGTACGCGCCGATGTGCGTGTGCACGCCGCGCAGCTCGAGCAGCGGCTTCATGCCGGCTCCTCCGCGGCCAGGCCCAGATAGGCCTGCTGCACCACCGGTGAGGCGATCACGGCGGCCGGCTCGCCATCGGCCACGAGCTGGCCGTTGTGCAGCACGATGATGCGGTCGGCGAGCTCGCGCACGACGTCCATCTTGTGCTCGACGAGCAGGATGACGATGTCGCGCCGGGTCTTGAGCGCGCGGATCAGGTCCAGAACCACAGGCACCTCGTCGACGCTCATGCCGGCGGTGGGTTCGTCGAACATGTAGACCTTGGGGTCCAGGGCCATCAGCAGGGCGACCTCGAGCTTGCGCTGGTCGCCATGCGCAAGGCTGCTGGCGCTCACGCGGGCCTTGTCGGACAGACGCACCTGCGCCAGGATGTCATTCGCCTCGGTGATCCAGCCGGCATGGTCCAGCCACACGCGCAGCATGTCGCGCGCCAGTGCCAGTGCGCTGCGCCCACGCCCGGCCTCGCGCGCCTGGATCGCCAGGCGCACGTTCTCGTGCACGCTGAGGTTGGCAAAGAGCTGCGTCAGCTGGAAGGCCCGCCCCAGGCCGCGCTGCGTGCGCTGCGCCGCCGCCAGCGCGGTGATGTCCTCGCCACCCAGCAGCACGCGGCCCTCGGTGGCGGGCAACTGGCCCGAGATGAGGTTGAAGTAGGTCGTCTTGCCCGCGCCATTGGGGCCGACGATGGCCGTCAGCGTGCCCGGCTCGAAGCGGCACGTCACATGGTCGACTGCCACGTGGCCGCCAAAGCGTATCGTCAGGTCGCGTGTCTCGAGCATGGGTGTCGGCGGTCGACAGGCGGGATCACGCGGGCGGCAGCGGAGCCGGCCGCGCCGGTCCGCTGGCCTCGCCCCCGCGAGGGGCACACGGCAAGGCCGCGGCGGGGTGGGTCGATCAGCGCTTGTTGCGGATGGGGATCTGCAATTCGCTGGCCGGGATCACGCGCACCAGTTCGGGCACCCCCCACGCAAAGGCCGGGTCGTTCTTGATGCGGAAGTGGAACATGTCCTGCATCGCCTGGTGATCCTCCTTGCGGAAGGTCATCTTGCCCTTGGGCGTGTCGAAGCTCATGCCCTCCATGGTGGCGATGAGCTTGTTGGTGCTGGTGTCACCGCCGGTCTTCTTCAGCGCCTCGACAACTGCAAGCGCTGCACTCATGCCGCCAGCCGTGAAGAAGTCCGGGGGCGACTTGAACTGCTTGTAGTGGTTGGCGACCAGCCACTCGTTGATGGGGTTCTTCGGGATGCCGAAGTAGTAGTAGAGCGCGCCTTCCATGCCGGGGAAGTTCTTGTAGGCCACCATCGCCGGCAGGATGTTGCCGCCGGTGGCCAGCTTGATGCCGTAGCGCTTCTCGAGCTCGAGGTCGGCGATCTTCGGGAAGGGCGTGGGCGCACCCGACCAGCCCACCGAGAGGTATTTGTTGCCCTTCTCGTTCTTGAGCGCGTCGATGATGCGCTGCAGGCCGGCGGTGAAATCGGTCGTGCCCACGGGCAGGTATTCCTCGTGGACGATCTTGGCCTTCTTGGTGAACTCCTTGGCCGCCTTCACGCCGTCGCGGCCGAAGGCGTTGTCGTTGGCCAGCACCGCGACGACGTTGCCCGGCTGGTCGAGTGCTGCGGCGTTGGCGGCGGCGTCCTGGCTGCTGTTGCGGCCGGTGCGGAAGATGTACTTGTTCCACTTGTCGCCGGTGATGCTGTCGGCCACCGCGGGCTCGACGAGCAGGATCTTCTTGTACTCCTCGGCCACCGGCAGCAT
>JADZCL010000233.1 GCA_020851615.1 Rubrivivax sp. | reverse complement strand
CGCTTCGTGCAGACCTACTGGAAGACCATTCCCGGACGCACGATCTACAGCACCTTCGACTGGGGCATCCGCGACGAGGAGGGCTATTACTTCATTCTCGGCCGCACCGACGACGTCATCAACGTTGCCGGCCACCGCCTGGGCACGCGCGAGATCGAGGAGAGCATCTCGAGCCACCCCAACGTGGCCGAGGTGGCGGTGGTGGGCGTGGCCGATTCGCTCAAGGGCCAGGTGGCGATGGCATTTGCGGTGCTGAAGGACGCGGCCAAGGCAGCAACGCCCGAGCTGGCGCTGGCGCACGAGGGCGAGATCATGAAGCTCGTCGACGAGCAGCTCGGCGCGGTTGCGCGGCCCGCGCGGGTGCGCTTCGTCACCGTGCTGCCCAAGACGCGCTCGGGCAAGCTGCTGCGGCGGGCCATCCAGGCGGTCTGCGAGCAACGCGACCCGGGCGACCTGACGACGATCGAGGACCCGACCGCGCTGCAGCAGATCGTCAAGCTGGTGGCGCCGCCACAGGCCTGACCGGCCCCGCCGGCGCTAGAGCACTTCGCTGGCGTAGTCGGCCAGGCGCGAGCGCTCGCCGCGCGCCAGGGTCACATGGCCACCGTGCGGCCAGCCCTTGAAGCGGTCGACTGCGTAGGTCAGGCCGCTGGAGCCCTCGGTCAGGTAGGGCGTGTCGATCTGCGCCAGGTTGCCCAGGCACACGATCTTGGTGCCCGGCCCCGCACGCGTGATCAGCGTCTTCATCTGTTTGGGGGTGAGGTTCTGCGCCTCGTCGATGAGCACGAACTTGGCAAGGAAGGTGCGCCCGCGCATGAAGTTCAGGCTCTTGACCTTGATCTTGCTGCGCACGAGGTCGTTGGTCGCGGCGCGCCCCCACTCGCCGGCGCTGCTGTCGCTCTTGGCCAGCACCTCGAGGTTGTCATCCAGTGCGCCCATCCACGGGCCCATCTTCTCCTGCTCGTCGCCGGGGAGAAAGCCGATGTCTTCACCCACCGGTACGGTGACGCGGGTGACGATGATCTCGCTGTAGCGGCGCTCGTCGAGGACTTGCGCCAGACCGGCGGCCAGCGTCATCAGCGTCTTGCCGGTACCTGCCGTGCCGGCCAGGGTGACGAAGTCGCACTCGGGATCCATCAGCAGGTTGAGCGCGAAGTTCTGTTCGCGATTGCGCGCCGTCACGCCCCAGACGGCGTTCTTGCCGTGCGTGTAGTCGCGCAAGGTCTTCAGCACGGCGGTCTTGCCAGTGATCTCGGACACCCGTGCAAGCAAGGGTGTGGCGCCTGGCGTCTCGAGGTAGACGAACTGGTTCACGAGCAGCGCCGGCACCAGCGGGCCGCTGATGCGGTAGAAGGTGTGGCCGCCCTGCGTCCAGCTCTCCATCGTCTTGCCGTGGCGCTCCCAGAAGTCGGCGGGCAGCGCCATGACCCCGGTGTAGAGCAGGTCACCGTCCTCGAGCGTCTTGTCGTTGAAGTAGTCCTCGGCGGGCAGCCCCAGGGCGCGCGCCTTGATGCGCATGTTGATGTCCTTGGACACCAGGACCACGTCACGGCCTGGTTGCGCGTTGCGCAGCGCCTGCACGACGCCCAGGATCTGGTTGTCGGCCTTGCCCTGCGGCAACCCGTCGGGCAACCGGACGTCGAGTGTGCCGGTCTGGAAGAAGAGCTTGCCGCCAGCCTCGCGATGGCCGGTCCGGCCGAGTTCGATGCCGGCGCCGGGGTCCAGGCGGGTCGGCGTGTCCTGCATGCGGGCCAGCGCATCGAGTTCGCGGCTGACCTGGCGCGCGTTGCGCGCCACTTCGCTCATGCCCTTCTTGTGTCCGTCCAGTTCTTCCAGCGTGATCATGGGCAGGAAGATGTCGTGCTCCTCGAAGCGGAAGAGCGACGTCGGGTCGTGCATCAGCACGTTGGTGTCGAGCACGAAGAGTCGTGCCGGGCCCTTGCCCCGTGTGCGGCGCACGCGCGCCTGCTCTGCGGCAGTCGGCGCGTGATCAGGGCCTGGCCGCGTCGTGCGCTGCGGGGATGGTGAACGGCCTGCGGCTGGCACCGCTGCTGCGTCTGCGACGGCAACGGCGGCCGGCATGGCCTGCGCTGCGTCCGCTGCTGCGGCGCCGGCGGCGCGGCGCGGCGCGCGCGTGGTGACCGGGCCCGCTGCGACAAGCACCTTCGGCGAAGGGCTTGGGCTCGCCGGCATGTCGAGTTCGGCGGTGGGGAGCAGGTCAGCCTTCTTGGCGGGCGGCTTGGGCAGGGGCATGGTCGTGGAGCTCAAAGACGCAAAAGCCGCGCAGCAGGCTGCGCGGCTCGCATGGGGACGGGTCGCTGCGAACGGTCCCGCCGGCCTGGGCGGGCGCAGGAAGATGGGTGCCGATCTCAGGCCGCCTTCTTCAGGGCCTTGACCGCCTTCAGTACTTCGTCGACGTGGCCGGCGACCTTGATGCCGCGCCATTCAGCGCGCATCACACCCTCGGCGTCGATCAGGAAGGTGCTGCGCTCGATGCCCTTGACCTTCTTGCCGTACATGATCTTGTTCTTGACGACGCCGAACATGTGGCAGAGCTTTTCTTCGGTGTCGGCGATCAACTCGAACGGCAGCTCGAGGTTCTGCTTGAACTTGTCGTGCGACGCCATGTTGTCGCGCGAGACACCCAGGACCAAGGCGCCGGCCTTCTGGAAATCCTTGTAGCGATCGCGAAACTGCATCGCTTCGGTCGTGCAGCCCGGGGTGCCGTCCTTCGGGTAGAAGTACAGCACGACGGCGTGGCCGAGGTTGGACTGCGGGGTGACCTTCACGCCGCCGGTGGCGAGCGCTTCGAATTCCGGGAGGGCTTTGTTGACTACGGGCGTCATGGATGGGCAATTCTCGGCAAGCGTCACACCGCAAGCGGCTTAATCGAGCATTATAAAGTGCCCGTCAAGGACGCCTGACAGACGCACCACGCGCGTGCTCGCGGTGTGCGTGCCGCGCCAAGGTGTCAGGCCGCGATTTCGAGGATGAGCGCGGCGACGACCTTGCGCCGCTCACTGGCCAGGACGTTGTAGGTGCGACAGGCGGCCGCGGTGTCCATGGCCTCGAAACCGATGCCGCGCTCGATCAGCGCGCGCACCAGCACCGGTGGGGCCAGACGTTGACGCAGGCCGCTGCCCAGCAGCACCAGTTCGGGTTGCAGGCTCACCAGTTGCTCGAAGTGCAGAGCGCTGAGTCCCTGGAAGTGATCGACGTCCCAGCGCCGCACCTCGCCCATCCACGGCACGATCAGGCTGTGCGCAAAGGCCTGTGCGCCGACGACGATCCGGTCGTGATCGTGGCGGCCGATGATGTTGACGCCAACGGCGGTCTCGGGCTGGAACTTCACGGGGCGGGCGAGGTGGGGGTGGCAGCGCTGGCGCAGCCGCCGGGCAAGGGCTGCGGCCGGCCTAGAATTGTACGTTTTGCACTGCAACACAGGCAGGCCGCTCTTGAAGACGATCACCAAGTCCGCCAAGCTCGCCAACGTCGGTTACGACATCCGGGGGCCTGTGCTCGACAAGGCCCGTCAGATGGAGGACGAGGGCCACAAGATCATCAAGCTGAACATCGGCAACCTGGCCGCGTTCGGTTTTGATTCGCCCGAAGAAATCCAGCTCGACATGATCCGCAACCT
>JADZCL010000232.1 GCA_020851615.1 Rubrivivax sp. | reverse complement strand
GTCGTCGGGGGGGCGCTCTTCATGCAGGCTGTTCGCGACGGGGGTGCCACGCTGCTGCCCATCGACAGCGAACACTCGGCGATCTTCCAGTGCCTGCCCGAAGACCGCGGCGCATGGGCCGCACGGCTGGATTCCGTCGTGCTGACAGCCTCCGGCGGACCTTTCCGTGAACGCGACCCGGCCACCCTGGCCGCGGTGACGCCCGAGGAGGCCTGCGCGCATCCGAACTGGGTGATGGGGCGCAAGATCTCGGTCGACTCGGCGACGATGATGAACAAGGCGCTCGAGGTCATCGAGGCGCGCTGGCTGTTCGACCTGCCACCGCCCAAGCTGCAGGTGGTGCTGCATCCGCAGAGCATCGTGCACTCGATGATCGTGTGCCGCGACGGCTCGGTACTGGCGCAGCTGGGCACGCCCGACATGCGCGTGCCGATCGCCTACGGGCTGTCCTTCCCCGAGCGCATCGAGTCGGGTGCTGCGCGGCTGGACTTCACGACACTTGGCGCCCTGCGCTTCGAGCCGATGGATCACGCGCGATTCCCCGGCCTGCAACTGGCCTATGAGGCATTGGCGGCCGTCGAGGGCACGACGGCGGTGCTGAACGCGGCCAACGAGGTCGCGGTCGAGGCCTTCCTGGCGCGGCGCATCGCCTTCACCGACATCCACACCGTCAATTGCCGTACGCTGGAGGGTGTGAGCCTGCAGGCGCCCCCGCCGGGCGCGCTCGAAGACCTGCTGGAGATCGACCGCCGCGCACGCGCGGCCGCTGCGCTGCACGTGCGGCAACGGGAGCGGTGCTGAGTGCTCACGACCCTGCCTGCCTTCCTGCTCACGCTGTGCGTGCTGATCGTCGTGCACGAATGGGGCCACTACCGTGTGGCGGTGGCCTGCGGTGTCAAGGTGCTGCGCTTCTCGGTCGGCTTCGGTCGTGTGCTGTGGCGCCATCAGCGCGACCGCGACGCGACTGAGTTCGTCGTCTGTGCGCTGCCCCTGGGCGGCTACGTGCGCATGCTCGACGAGCGCGAGGGGCCGGTGGCGCCTCACGCACTCGACGGCGCCTTCAACCGCAAGTCGCTTGCCGCGCGCAGCGCCATCGTCGCTGCCGGCCCGCTGGCCAATCTCGTGCTGGCGGTGCTGCTCTACGCCGCGGCGCACGTGATCGGCATCGTCGAGCCCAGGGCCGTGCTCTCCACCCCGGCTCCGGCGAGCCTGATGGAGAACGCCGGGCTCAGGAGCGGCGACTGGGTGCGCGAATGGTCGCCGGACGGCCAGACCTGGCAGGACGTGCCCTCGATGACCGAGCTGCGCTGGCAGATCACGCAGGCGCTGCTCGAGGGCCGGGACCTGGAGCTGCTGGTGACCGACCGCGAGGGCCATGGCCGGCGCAGCGTGCGCGTGGAGTTGTCACGGCTGTCGTCCGGGGAAGTCGATGCGGCCACGCTGAAGGCCGTGGGCCTGAGCCCGGCCTTCAGCGAGCCGGTACTGGGTGAGCTCAAGGACCGCGGCCCGGCCGCGGTGGCAGGGCTGCGCCAGGGTGATCGTGTGCTGTCGATCGATGGCGTTGCGGTGGCCGACGCCTACACGGTGCGCGAGCGGATCGCCGGCAGCTTGCGCGATGGTGCCGCGGTCCCGCAGCAGTGGCGCATCGAGCGCGACGGCCGCGTGCTCTCACTGCCGGTGTTGCCGCATGTCCGCACCGAGGGCGAACGCCGCATCGCCCGCATCGAAGCCTACGTCGGCACACCGCCGCAGATGGTGACGGTGCGCCAGGGCCCGCTGGATGCGCTGGCGCGCGGCGTGCAGCGCACCTGGGACGTTGCGGTGCTGACGCTGCGCATGATCGGGCGCATGCTGGTCGGCGAGGCCTCGGTGCGCAACTTGAGCGGCCCGCTGACGATTGCCGACGTCGCCGGCCAGTCGGTGCAGCAGGGGCTGGCCTACTACCTGTCCTTCCTGGCGCTCGTCAGCGTGAGCCTTGGCGTACTCAACCTGCTGCCGCTGCCCATGCTCGACGGTGGGCACCTCATGTACCATGCCTTCGAGGCCGTGACCGGGAGGCCGGTCTCCGAGGCTTGGCTGGACCGTCTGCAGCGCGGCGGCGTCGCGCTGCTGCTGCTGCTGATGTCAGTGGCCCTCTACAACGACGTCGCCCGCTTGCTGGGCCTGCACTGACCGCCCCATGTTCTCCGCCACACCGATCGTCCCGGCGCGCGCCGCCTTCGTCCTGTTCGCCGCCGCTGCCGTGCTGGCGGCACCGCAAGCGCGTGCGGTCACTCCCTTCGTGCTGGAGGACATCCGCGTCGAGGGCTTGCAGCGCAGTGACCCGGGCACCGTCTTTGCGGCCTTGCCGTTTCGCATCGGCGACACCTACACCGACGAGAAGGGCGCCATCGCACTGCGGTCGCTCTTTGCCACCGGCCTGTTCAAGGACGTGCGCATCGAGATCGAGGGTCGGATCGCAGTCGTCATCGTCGACGAGCGCGCCACCATCGCCACGGTCAGCTTCGTTGGCCTGAAGGAGTTCGACAAGGATCCCCTCACCAAGTCGCTGAAGGAGGCCGGCATCGGCGAGGGCCTGCCCTTCGACCGTGCGCTGATCGACCGCGCCGAGCAGGAGATCAAGCGCCAGTACCTCTCGCGCAGCCTGTATGGCGCCGAGGTCGTGACCACCGTCACCCCGATCGAGCGCAACCGCGTCAACGTGACCTTCACGATGGACGAGGGCGAGGCCGCGCGCATCGGCGAGATCCGCATCGTCGGTGCCAAGGCCTTCGGCGAATCGACGCTGCTGGGCCTGTTCGACCTCACCACCAGCGGCTGGCTCACCTGGTACACCAAGACCGACCGCTATTCGCGCGCCAAGCTCAACGCCGACCTCGAGACGCTGCGCGCCTACTACCTCAACCGCGGCTACCTCGAGTTCGCGGTCGAGTCGACTCAGGTCACCATCTCGCCGGACAAGCAGCGCATTGCCGTCACGATCTCCATCCACGAGGGCCAGCCCTACACGCTCACGGCGGTGCGCCTGGAGGGCGACTACCTCGGCAAGGAGGACGAGTTCAAGGCATTGGTGCGGCTGCGCCCGGGCGTGCCTTACCAGGGCGAGGCGGTGACGGCCACGGCCAAGGCATTCGGCGACCTCTTCGGCGCCTACGGCTACGCATTCGCCCGCGTCGAGCCGCGTCCGGAGATCGATCGCGCCAAGGGGCAGGTGGTGGTGACGCTGGCTGCCGATCCGCAGCGGCGCGTCTACGTGCGGCGCATCGACGTCTCGGGCAACACGCGCACGCGCGATGAGGTCGTGCGGCGCGAGTTCCGCCAGCTCGAGGCCTCGTGGTACGACGGCAACCGCATCAAGCTCTCGCGCGACCGGGTCGACCGCCTGGGCTACTTCGACGAGGTCAACGTCGACACCGCCGAGGTCACGGGTGCCCCCGATCAGGTCGATCTCACCGTGGGCGTGAAGGAGAAGGCAACCGGCAACCTGCTCATCGGCGCGACCTACTCCAACGCCGAGAAGCTCGGCCTGGCGGCGTCGATCCGCCAGGACAACGTCTTCGGCTCGGGCAACTACCTCGGTGTCGAGCTCAACACCAGCCGCACCAACCGCACGCTGGCCTTCAGTGCGGTGGATCCCTACTTCACGGTCGATGGCATCTCGCGCGGCTTCGACCTGTACTACCGCACCATGCGCCCCTTCAATTCGCTGGGCGACGCGTACCAGATCAGCACACCGGGGGCCTCGATCCGCTTCGGCGTCCCGGTGACGGACTTCGACACGGTCTTCCTCGGGCTGGGTGCCGAGAGCACGCGCATCGGCACCTCCAGCGGCATCCCCAACAGCTACTTCCTCTATCGCGAGCAGTACGG
>JADZCL010000231.1 GCA_020851615.1 Rubrivivax sp. | reverse complement strand
TCGAGCCGGCCGAGTTGAGCGGCGGCATGCGCAAGCGGGCGGCCATCGCCCGCGCGCTGGTGCTGGACCCGCAGTTGCTCTATCTCGACGAACCCTCATCGGGCCTGGACCCGTTCAGCGCGGCGCGACTGGACGGCCTCATACTCAACCTGCGCCGCAACCTGGGGACGACGGTCGTGCTGGTCACGCACTCGATCGACAGCGTATTCGCCGTCGCCGACCGCCTGCTCTACCTCGACCACGTGGACAAGACGATGACCGCACTCGACGCCCCGCGCGTCCTGGCCGAACATGGCCCAGAGCGCGTGCGCGCCTTCCTGCATCGGCGCAGCCAGCCATGAAGCGCCGCGCCAGCGCGACCCGCATCGGCCTGTTCATGCTCGGCGCACTGGGGTTGCTGGTGGCCGTCATCGTGATGATCGGCGGCAGCAGTCTGTTTGCCAGCCGCGAACGCGCGCTCGCCTACTTCGAGGGCTCGGTCTACGGGCTGCAGGTCGGCGCACCGGTTGTGCTGCGCGGCGTGCGGCTGGGCAGCGTGGTCGGCATCGGCGTCGTCTACGAGGGGCGGCCGGGGCAATACGCGGTTCCGGTCGAGATCGAGATCGACCGCGGGCGCATCGGTCAGGCCACCGGCACCAGCACCCCGCTGACGGTGGCCCAGCTCGTGCAGCAGGGGTTGAGCGCACGGCTTGGCACGCAGAGCCTGCTCACCGGGCTGCAGTACGTGGACCTGGACTTCGGGCGCACGCTCCCGCGCACTGCCGCTGCCCCTGCGCTGCAGGCGGCTGCCCCGCGCGCGGGCGCTGCGGCGCTGCCGGTCATCCCGACCGTGCCCTCGCCCCTGCAAGCCCTGCAGCGCCAATTGCAGCAGGTCGACCTGGCGCAGTTGCTGGCCGACATCAGCGGTGCGGCAGCCGGTGCACGCCAGTTGCTGGCCAACCCGCGCCTGCACCAGGCGGTGGACGACCTTGCGCGCACCAGCGGCGAGCTGCGCGGCCTGCTTGCGCGCGTGGAGCGTCGCGTCGACCCGCTGGCCGACGCCATGCAGGGCGCGCTGCACGATTCGCGCAAGGCCGCCACCAGTCTGTCCAGCGCGCTGGCCGACGCCGGCAGCGCGGTCGACAAGATCAGCCGCGCCGCCGACCGCGTCAGCGCGACGATGGCGCGCGTGGACCGCCTTGCCGACAACGCCCAGCCGCTGCTGGACAGCACCCGCCAGGCAGCCCTGGAACTCACCCGCACGGCGCAGGCCCTGCGCGAGGCCACCACCGACGACGACGGTGCCCTGCCGCAGGCTGAGCGCGCAGCGGCCGAACTGGCACGCGCTGCACGCGCAGTGCGCGACCTCGCCGACCTGCTGGACCGCCAGCCCGAAGCGCTGCTGCGCGGGCGCAGTGCCGCGCCGTGACGGCTGTACCCCCGCGATCAATGGCCTCGAAACGACGTCGATGAACCCCTTGCGTCCACCCCAGTGCCGGCCGCACGACCACGCTGCGTGCCACAGCCGCCGCCGCAGCCTGGGGCTGCTCGGCGCCAGCCTGCTTGCCGCCTGCGGCAGTTCGCCCCCTGTGCGGCTCTACCACCTGCCCAGCGCCCCGCCCCAGCCGGTGCCCGAGCGCCCCGCACGCACTGCCCAGAACTGGCAGTTGGCGCTGCCCGTGCGCATTCCCGATTACCTCGACCGCCAGGCCCTGTTGCTGCCTCAAGGCGAAACCGGCCTGCTCGCCCTCTCGGACCACCGTTGGGCCGAGTCGCTGCGCGATGCGGTGCCACGCGTGCTGCGCGAAGACCTCGCCGCCCTGCGCGGCGAAGGCCGGGTATGGACCAGTCCGCTGCCTGCCGGCGTGCAGATCGCAGCCCGCCTGCGGGTCGAGATCCTGGCCCTGGAGGCTGGCGCCGACCGGCGCAGCGTCCGCCTGCAGGCGCGCTGGACGCTTGCCGACCCGCACGGCCGCGACGCCCCGCACAGTGGCAGCGCGGACCTCACGGTGCCAAGCTCCGGTCCGGGCGTGGACGAGCTGGTGGCGGCGCATCGGCTGGCGCTGTGGCGGCTGGCGCTGCGGATCACGGGCGTGAACTGAACCGCTCCGAGTGCCCCAGCAGCCCAGTCAACCGAGGAACCCACATGCGCATCGCCCCGGCTCAGATCGCCCCCGTCTGGCTGCAACGTGAGCCGACCCTCGCCAAGGTCGAGGCCGCTGTGGCCGAGGCTGCCGCACAGGGCGCGCAACTGGTGGTCTTCGGCGAGGCGCTGGTGCCTGGGTATCCCTTCTGGGTCGAACTGACCGACGGTGCACGCTTTGGCTCGACCGAGCAGCAGGCCTTCTACGCGCACTACGTCGAGCAGGCGGTGGACCTGGCGGCCGGGCATCTGGACGGCGTCCGTGCTGCCGCGCGCAGCCACCGGCTGCACGTTGTGCTGGGCTTGATCGAGCGGCCGGCCGAGCGTGGCGACAGCGTTTATTGCAGCGCGGTGACGATCGCGCCCGACGGGCGCGTGCACAACGTGCACCGCAAGCTGATGCCGACCTACGAGGAGCGGCTGGTGTGGGCCCAGGGTGATGGCCATGGCCTGCGCACCTTCGCCCTCGGCGAGTTCACCGTTGGCACACTCAACTGCTGGGAGAACTGGTTGCCGCTGGCGCGCGCGGCGCTGCATGCGCAGGGCGAAGACCTGCACCTGTCGCTGTGGCCGGGCAACGTGCGCAACACCGAGCACCTGGCACGCCACATTGCACTCGAGGGGCGCTGCTACTCGCTGGCTGTCAGTGGCCTGCTGCGGCGCGAGGACGTGCCCTCCACCCTGCCCTTTGCCGCCCGCCTGCAGGCCGTGCTGCCAGACGTCAGCGCCAACGGCGGCTCCTGCGTCGCCGCACCCGATGGGCAGTGGCTGCTGCCGCCGCAGTCGTCAGGCGAAGGGGTTTTCGTCGTCGACCTCGACGCCGCGGCCGTGCGTGCTGCCCGCCACAACCTGGACATCAGCGGCCACTATGCGCGCCCGGACGTGCTGCAACTCACGCTGGACAGCCGGCGCCAGGCGGTGCTGGCGATCGCAGACGCCGACGCCACGCGCCCGGGGCGCGAATGATGATCCGCGCCGCGGTCAGCGGGGGCTGCGCCTCAAAGGAAGACGCTCAGGCCAGCTTGCCCAGGGTGCCGGTCGCCTCGGCGAGCAGGTAGTACACGGTCACCCGGCTCTTGCGGTTGTTGCCCTTCATCTTCTCGCCGACCTGCTTGAGCCCGGCCTCGGCAGCGGCCTTGTCCAGCCCCAGCTTCTTGGCCGCGAAGCCGTCGCACACGGTAGCCACCTCGTCCTTGTCAGACAGCGCGACGAGGGACGAATCGGTGTTCTTCAGTGCAATGCCGCAGTACTTGACGATGTTGGCCACCGCCGCCTCGTTGACGTTGGGGCTGTACTTGGCGATGTCAGCGCTGTAGTCGCTCATGGTTCCTCCAGAGGTAGTTGGAACAAGCGCACAGAGTGTTCCGCGCTCGCGGACGCAGCGGTATCGGGGGAAGCCTGAGAACGGCGTGCGGGCAGCTCAGTGGACGCACCCAAGCGATTGCTCGAGGCGCCCCGGGGACTGAATTGATGGCGATGGGCTCGTGATCACCGCCGCTGATCTGGATTGCGTCGATAGACTGCGCAAACTGGAGATGCGTCGCTGAGCGGCCCGCTGCAAGGCGAAATCCGATGAGCACCTCAGAGTGCTCTTTTACAGCGACCGCGGCAGCCAGTACGCCGCTCAGGCCATGACCGCCAAGCTCACCGAGTACGACATGACCGCCTCGATGAGCCGCAAGGGCAACTGCTGGGACAACGCGCCGACCGAAAGCTTCTTCAACAGCCTGAAGAACGAACGGGTGCACGGCACGATCTACGCGACGCGAGCCGACGCGCAGGCCGACCTGTTCGAGTACATCGAGGTGTTCTACAACCGGAGTCGTCGTCAATCCACGCTGGGCTACAGCTCGCCGGTTCGGTTCCTCGAGAACTGGATCAGCAAGCATGCGGCTCAGCAATCCATGGCGGCATACGAGCGGCCCGCTGGAAGGCGAAATTCGATGGGCACCTCACTGCGCATCGCGTTCGCGAACCAGGTCGTGGTGCACGAGGGCGCCTCGCTGTGCGCCACCATTTCATGCGGCCTGGCGATGTTTCCCGAGGCCGGGAGCGACGCGCAATCCCTGCTCCAGGCGGCCGATCGGGCGCTGTACGCGGCCAAGGCCGCGGGGCGCAACCAGTTGCAGTCCGCCCGATCGTGCGGTTGACACGACATTGCATCTTCGCTGCAACGGTGTGCCTGGCGTGTGATGAACCCCGGCCACCCTGATCTGGCGTTCGGGTGTGTCATGCACGATCAAGCTTGGCTTGCGTTCCCGCCGGTGTCGGCGCAACGGCTCTGGTGATGGCCCCGCTCCTGGCGCCCGGTCCGGCCTTGCGCGGCCGGCTATGCTTGCCAGTTGAGCTGGAGACACGTCGATGAATGCCCTGGAGATGCCTGCCGAACCTCGCCTGACCTCGCTCTCGCACGGTGGCGGCTGCGGCTGCAAGATCGCGCCCGGCATGCTCGCCGACATCCTGCAGGGCACGGGGGCGCTGCCCATCCCGCGCGAGCTCCTGGTGGGCATGGACACCGCCGACGATGCCGCGGTCTATCAGTTGAACGACGAGCAGGCGATCGTTGCCACCACCGATTTCTTCATGCCGATCGTCGATGATCCGCTGGACTTCGGGTGCATCGCGGCCACCAACGCCATCAGCGACGTCTACGCCATGGGCGGCAAGCCCATCTTCGCCCTGGCGCTGGTGGGCATGCCGATCAAGGTGCTGTCGACCGCGACCATAGGGCGCATCCTGGAAGGCGGCGCCGCAGCGTGCCGCATGGCCGGCATCCCGATCGCCGGAGGGCACACGATCGACTCGGTGGAGGCGATCTATGGCCTGGTGGTGCTGGGCCTCGTGCACCCGCGGCAGATCAAGCGCAACGCCGATGCCCGCGCCGGCGACCTCTTGGTGCTGGGCAAGCCGCTGGGCGTGGGCGTGATGTCGGCGGCACTGAAGAAGGGCCTGCTCGACGCCGCCGGCTACGCGCAGATGGTGGCCACGACCACGCAGCTCAACACGCCCGGCCCCGAACTCGCCGCCCTGCCCGGTGTCCACGCCATGACCGACGTGACTGGCTTTGGTCTGGCTGGCCACGCCCTCGAGATGGCACGCGGCGCCGGTTGCGACCTGCACGTCGACTGGCGCAGCGTACCCCTGCTCACGGGGGTGCGTGCGCTGGCCGCGCAGGGCCTGGTCACCGGCGCCTCAGGGCGCAACTGGGCAAGCTATGGCCATGAAGTCGCACTGGCGTCGAACCTGGCGCCTGAGGATCACGCCTTGCTGACCGACCCCCAGACCAGTGGCGGCCTGCTGGTGTCCTGCGCACCCGCGGCGCGCGAGGCGGTGCTGGCGGTGTTTGCGCGCCACGGCTTCGCGCAGGCCGCCGTGATTGGTCGCGTGACTGCAGCGGCGGGGCCTTCAGCGCGCCTGTGCGTCGGCCCGCAGTGAGCCCCGCGCTTGGCCGCGTCGCGCAGACACGGCCTTGGGCGCTCACTGCCCCTCGAGCATGCGCTTCTTCGCTTGTTCGGCACGCAGCGTCAGACACTCGGGGTGCTGCTTGAACTCCGAACGGTTGCACACCAGATCGACGCAGATCAACCGCACCAGGGGCAACTCCTTGGCGCACCGCTCGCTCGGTGAGGCGGGCCGTGGCTCGGCAACGGGCTCGGCCGGCGCCGGTGTGGGTGCCGGACGCGGGCTCGCCTCGGCAGCAGCGGGCGTGGGCCTGGACGTGGTCGCTGGAGTCGTCGCGGGCGTCGATCTGGGCGCAGCACCGGTTGCCGTCTGACCGCTGCCGGGTGGCGCCGTAGCCTCCTGGCGCCGGGCTGGCGACGGCGGTGCAGCGGTGGGCGTGGAGTCGGCCGGGTGCGCACTGGAGCGGAGCGCCGCCCGCGGCGGCGCGGGTTCAGCGCGTACGGGCGCCGGTGTTGCCGTGGCGGGTCTTGACTCGGCGACGCGCGGCGCCGCCGCCGGTTCCACCACGATCGGCGGCGCCGTCGCGGTGGCCGTAACACCCGGCAGCACCGCGCTGGCCGCTTGTGCGGCCGGAGGTGGCACCGGGGATACCGCAGTGGGCTGCGCCGTTGCCAATGGTGCGCCCGCCGGTGGCTCCTGCGTCGCCGCAGGCGCAGCCGTGGTGGGCCCGGGGGGTGCCGCGGCCGGTCCGGTGGCCGGGCGCTGCTGGCCCCACCACCAGCCTCCCGCAGCAAGCACGATCACGGCGGCCAGTGCGCCGAGCACCAGCGGCATCCTGCGGTTGCCGACGTACGGGGGCGGCTGGGTCGACCCCTTTGAAGGCGCGGCCTTGAACGCGCGCGGCGTCGCAGCCGTTGCAGGCGGCGTCGGGGCAGCCGCTGCAGGCGGCGTCGGGGCAGCCGTCGCCGCAGCCGCCGCAGCAAGCGGAGGTGGGCGTCGCTGCGCCGTCTGCCCTGGGGCCGGCGGTGGTGGCGAATACGGCTGGATGATGGTTGCGTCGTCCGGCACGCCTGCAGCCGCCGCGGGCGGCGGGCGTCCGGTCAACGGACGCGGCATGAC
>JADZCL010000230.1 GCA_020851615.1 Rubrivivax sp. | reverse complement strand
TAGCTCGGTGGTGGCGGCCCCGGATCAGGAGAAAAGGCGCGCCAGCGCCTGGCCCGGGTCTGGCGCGCGCATGCACGCCTCGCCGACGAGGAAGGCATGCACCCCGGCCGCGCGCATGCGCGCCACGTCCACGGGTGCGAGGATGCCCGACTCGGTGACCAGCAGGCGATCGGGCGGCACCCGCGGCAGCAGGTCCAGCGTCGTCTGCAACGAGACCTCGAAGGTCTTGAGGTTGCGGTTGTTGATGCCCAGCAACGGGGTCTTCAGCGCCAGGGCCCGCTCGAGCTCGGCTGCGTCGTGCACCTCGACAAGCACGGCCAGTCCGAGCTCGTGCGCCGCGGCCTCGAACTCGGCCATTGCCGCGTCATCCAGGCAGGCGGCAATGAGCAGGATCGCGTCCGCCCCCATCGCCCGCGCCTCGAAGACCTGGGCCAGGTCGACAATGAAGTCCTTGCGCAGCACTGGCAGGGCCGTCGCGGCGCGTGCCTGCTGCAGGTACTGCGGCGCGCCCTGGAAGAAGCGCGCGTCAGTCAGCACGCTCAGCGCCGTGGCGCCGTGGCGCTCGTAGCTTGCGGCAATCTCCGCGGGCACAAAGGGTTCGCGCAGCAGGCCCTTGCTCGGGCTGGCCTTCTTGACCTCGGCGATCACCGCCGCCCTGCCGACACTGCGCGCACGCCGCAGCGCGGCCTCGAAATCGCGCCGGTCTGCCGCGCACGCCCGCGCCTGCTCGCGCAGGACAGCCAACGGGCGCTGCGCAAGCAGCGTGGCAACCTCCTCGCGCTTGACGGCAACGATGCGCTGCAGGATGTCGACCATGCCTGCCTCAGGCGCCCGGACGGAAACCGTTGGTCACGGCGACGAACCGCGACAGCCGCGCCAGCGCAGCGCCCGAGCTCACCGCCTCACGGGCACGCTGCACGCCGTTCGCGATGCTGTCGGCCACCCCGGCGCAATAGAGCGCCGCACCGGCATTGAGCAGGACGACATCGCGCACCGGGCCGTCCTCGCCGGCCAGCGCGCGCTGGATGCACTGCACCGACTCCTCCTTGTTCGCCACACGCAACACGCGCGAGTCGTAGACCGGCAGCCCGAAGTCGCTCGGGTGGATGGTGTACTCGCGTACCTGGCCGTCCTTGAGCTCGCCCACCAGCGTTTCGCCCGAGAGCGACACCTCGTCCATGCCATTCATGCCGTAGACCACCATCACGTGCTCGCTGCCCAGGCGCTGCAGAACGCGCACCTGGATCCCGACCAGATCGGGATGGAAGACGCCCAGCAGTTGGTTGGGCGCCCCGGCCGGGTTGGTCAGCGGACCCAGGATGTTGAAGAGCGTGCGCACGCCCAGTTCACGCCGCACCGGCGCGGCGTGCTTCATCGCGCGGTGATGGTTGGGCGCGAACATGAAGCCGATGCCGGTCTCGGCCAGGCACTGCGCGACCTGCTCGGGCGTGAGGTCGATGAAGGCGCCCAGGGCCTCCATCACATCGGCCGAACCGCTGGTGCTGGAGACGCTGCGCCCGCCATGCTTGGCCACGCGCGCCCCGGCTGCCGCAGCAACGAACATCGACGCCGTGCTGATGTTGAAGGTATGCGAGCCGTCGCCCCCGGTGCCGACGATGTCGACCAGGTGGGTTCGATCGGGCACTGGCACCGGTGTGGCGAACTCGCGCATGACCTGCGCGGCTGCGGCAATCTCGCCGATGGTCTCCTTCTTGACACGCAGGCCGATGGCCAGGGCGGCGATCATCACCGGCGACATCTCGCCGCTCATGATGCGCCGCATCAGCGTCAGCATCTCGTCGTGGAAGATCTCGCGATGCTCGATGACGCGCGTCAGCGCCTCGGTGTTGGAGATGGTCATGGGGGTCGTGCTCCGTGCGGATTCGTGCCTGCAGTGGCGTGTCAGTGGACGATGCCCATGGCCAGGAAATTCTTCAGCAGCGCATGGCCATGCTCGCTCTGGATGGATTCGGGGTGGAACTGCACGCCTTCCAGCGGCGTGCCGGACGCGGCCAGCCCGCGGTGGCGCACGCCCATGATTTCGCCGTCGGCGGTCGACGACGTGATCTCGAGCTCCGCCGGCAAGGACTCGCGCTCGATCGCCAGCGAGTGGTAGCGCACGACGTCAAAGTGCTGCGGCAGCCCCGTGAAGACACCGCGCCCGTCGGTGTCGATGGTGCTCAGCTTGCCGTGCATCTGAACCTGAGCGCGCACGACCCTGCCGCCAAGCGCGGCGCCGATCGCCTGGTGGCCCAGACAGACGCCGAGAATGGGCAGCCGCCCGGCAAAGTGGCGGATGGCGTCGATGCAGATGCCCGCCTCGGCCGGCGAACATGGGCCGGGCGACAACACCAGCTGGTCGGGCCGCAAGGCCTCGATCCCGGCCAGGTCGATCTCGTCGTTGCGCAGCACCTTGACCTCGGCGCCGAGCTCGCCGAAGTACTGCACGAGGTTGTAGGTGAAGCTGTCGTAGTTGTCGATCATCAGCAGCATGGCGCAAGCCCTTGTCATGCACGGGATGCGCACGCGCGCATCCGGTTCCTGGACCCCACGGGGCACCGCCGGCGAACGGCGACGCAGGGGCCGACGCCAGAGGTGAGGTGGGGGTCTTCGCAGGCACCGTCAACGCAGGTGCCTCGAGGGAGGGGTGTGGTCAGGCGGATGGCTTGCGCCAACGCCAGCCCAGGTGCGCCGCAGGGATCGGACGGATCGCAGACATGCGCGCATTATGGCCTGCCTGCCGCATCTCCAGGGGCAACGCAGGCGTCGATCGACCCGTCGGTGCGTTGTCTGCCACACTGCGGCGCGACGATTTCCCGGCCTTGCGCTTGGCGCATCGAACACCCGCACCCGCACGCGATGGAGCCATCCTTCCTGCCGGCAGGCGCCGTCACGGCGCTGCCGCTGCCCACTGCACAGTGGTCCTACCAGG
>JADZCL010000229.1 GCA_020851615.1 Rubrivivax sp. | reverse complement strand
CGTGCTCGCCTACAACGCCTTCGGCCAACGCATCGCCGCGGCCGAGGCCGAGCTCGAGGGTTTCGCGCACGACCTGCGCGCGCTGGCGCTGGGCGCCGCGGCGGGGTGAGATGGCCGGCTTCGGGCGTCTGGAGCAGGGCCGCCGCCCGCGCGCGCTCAGCGACATCAACGTGACGCCGCTGATCGACGTGATGCTGGTGCTGCTGGTGATCTTCATCGTCACTGCGCCCCTGTTGGCCAGTCGCCTGGCGCTGGACCTGCCTCGTGCCGAGGGCGCCCGACCGGGCGCTGCGCCGGCCTTCCTCGCGCTGGCGCTGGACGCGCAGGGCCAGCTCTTCCTCGCCGAACAGCCGCTGGCGCGTGCCCAGCTCGAAGAGCGCGTGCGTGAGGCCGCGCGCGATCAGCCCGAGCTCGAAGTGCAGTTGCGCGTGGATCGGCGCGTGCCCTATGGCGAGGTGGCCGAGCTGATCGGCGTCGTGCAGGCCGCGGGGCTCTCGCGCATCGGCTTCGTCACCGAGGGGCCGGCACCGTCTCCAGCGCCCGCTGCGGCGCCGTCGCGCCAGGGGCCGACTCCTAGAATCGGGGGATGAACGAGAAATACCTCCCCGCCCAGGTCGAAGCCGCTGCGCAAGCCCACTGGAACGGGCGCGATGCCTACCGCGTGCACGAGGACGCACGCGACCGGCAGGGCCGGCCCAGGCCCAAGTTCTACGCCTGCAGCATGCTGCCCTACCCCAGCGGGAAGCTGCACATGGGGCATGTGCGCAACTACACCATCAACGACATGCTCACGCGGCAGCTGCGCATGCAGGGCTGCAACGTCCTCATGCCGATGGGCTGGGACGCCTTCGGCCTGCCGGCGGAGAACGCGGCGCTGAAGAACCGCGTGCCGCCGGCGCGCTGGACCTACGACAACATCGCCTACATGAAGGCCCAGATGCAGGCCATGGGCCTGGCCATCGACTGGAGCCGCGAGATCGCCACCTGCGACCCCGACTACTACCGCTGGAACCAGTGGTTGTTCCTGAAGATGCTGGAGAAGGGCATCGCCTACCGCAAGACGCAGGTCGTCAACTGGGACCCGGTGGACCAGACCGTGCTGGCCAACGAGCAGGTCATCGACGGTCGCGGCTGGCGCACCGGGGCGCTGGTGGAGAAGCGCGAGATCCCGGGCTACTACCTCAAGATCACCGACTACGCGCAGGAGCTGCTGGACCACGTGCAGGTGGGCGGCGAGAAGGCCACGCTGTCGGGCTGGCCCGAGAAGGTCCGCCTGATGCAGGAGAACTGGATCGGCAAGTCCAGCGGCGTGCGCTTTGCGTTCACGCATGACATCCGCGATGCGGCAGGCGCGCTGATCCAGGACGGCCGCATGTACGTCTTCACGACGCGCGCGGACACGATCATGGGCGTCACCTTCTGCGCGGTGGCCCCCGAGCATCCGCTGGCCCTGCATGCGGCGGCCAGCCACCCGCAGCTGGCGACCTTCATCGAGGACTGCCGCAAGGGTGGCACCACCGAGGCCGAGCTGGCGCTCAAGGACAAGGAGGGCATGCGCACCGGGCTGTCCGTCACCCATCCGCTGACCGGCGCGCAGGTCGAGGTCTGGGTCGGCAACTACGTGCTGATGGGCTACGGCGACGGCGCGGTGATGGGCGTGCCCGCGCACGACGAGCGCGACTTCGCCTTTGCGCTGAAGTACGGGCTGGCCATCACCCAGGTCGTGCATGTCGACGGCGAGCACTACGACTACCACCGCTGGCAGGACTGGTACGCCGACAAGACGCGCGGCGTCACGATCAACAGCGGCAACTACAGCGGCCTGCCGTACGCCGCGGCGGTCGACGCCGTGGCCGCGGCACTGGCCGCCCGGGGGCTCGGCGAGAAGAAGACCACCTGGCGGCTGCGCGACTGGGGCATCTCGCGCCAGCGCTACTGGGGCACGCCCATCCCCATCATCCACTGCGAGTCCTGCGGCGCACAGCCGGTGCCCGAGAAGGACCTGCCCGTGGTGTTGCCGCAGGACCTGGTGCCCGACGGATCGGGCAACCCGCTGCGCGAGTCCGTGGTCTTCCACGCCGGTGTGAGCTGCCCCTGCTGCGGCAGGCCCGCACGGCGCGAGACCGACACCATGGACACCTTCGTCGACTCGTCCTGGTACTTCATGCGCTACTGCGACGCGCGCAACCACGAGCGCATGGTGGCCGACGGGGCCGACTACTGGATGCCGATGGACCAGTACATCGGCGGCATCGAGCACGCCATCCTGCACCTGCTGTACGCGCGCTTCTGGACCAAGGTGATGCGCGACCTCGGGCTGGTGAAGGTCGACGAGCCCTTCACGCGCCTGCTCACGCAGGGCATGGTGCTCAACCACATCTACAGCCGCAAGAGCGCCAAGGGCGCCAAGGACTACTTCTGGCCCAAGGACGTCGAGCATGTGCTGGACGACGCGGGCAAGGTCATTGGTGCGCGCCTGGTGCATGCGGCCGACAGCAGCGACGGCCTCCTGCCCGCGGGCACCCCGATCACCTACGAGGGCGTGGGCACGATGTCCAAGTCCAAGAACAACGGGGTCGATCCGCAGGAGCTGATCGAGAAGTACGGGGCCGACACCGCGCGCCTGTACACCATGTTCACCGCGCCGCCCGAGCTGACGCTGGAGTGGAACGACGCCGCCGTCGAAGGCAGCTCGCGCTTCCTGCGCCGCGTCTGGGGCTTTGGCGTGCGGCTCGCGAGCCTGGACACGCAGCCGGCAGTGCAAAGCGCCAGTGGGGCCACGCGCGTGGCTGAGGTGCCGCTGGGCCCGGCGGCGCGGGCACTGCGCCTGGAGATCCACACCGTGCTCAGGCAGGTGCGCTACGACTACCAGCGCATGCAGTACAACACCGTCGTCTCGGGCGCGATGAAGATGCTCAATGCCCTGGAGGACTTCAAGGCGCTGGACGACGAGGGCGCCCAGGTGGCGCTGATCGAGGGCTTCTCGATCCTGCTGCGCGTGCTCTACCCGGCAACGCCGCACATCACGCATGTGCTGTGGGAGCGACTGGGCTTTGCGGGCGTGCTGGGCGACCTGCTCGACGCCCCCTGGCCCGAGGTCGACGAAGGCGCGCTGGCGCAGGACGAGCTCGAGCTCGTCCTGCAGGTCAACGGCAAGCTGCGCGGCCAGCTGCGCGTCCCCGCTGACGCCGACCGTGCCGCCATCGAAGCCGCGGCGCTTGCGCATCCCGAATGCCTGCGTTTTGCCGAAGGCCGAAAACCCAGGAAGGTGGTGGTGGTCCCGGGGCGGCTGGTCAATGTCGTGGTCTGAGCCGCGCCGGGCGCTGCTTGGCACGGGGGTCGGCGCCCTGGTGGCGTCGCTGGGCGCCTGCGGCTTCAGGCTGCGCGGCGCCCAGCCGCTGGCCTTCAAGGCGATTGCGCTGACCGGCTTCGCGCCGCGCTCGCCCCTGCGCGATGCGCTGGCTGACGCCTTGAGAGCGCGTGGCGTGGTCGTGCAGGCCGACCCGGCACGTGCCGAGCTCGTCCTGCAGGTCCTGGCCGAGGCGCGCGAGCGCAGCGTGGTGGCCACCACGGCGGCGGCGCAGGTGCGCGAGCTGCAACTGCGCCTGCGCCTGCGCTGGCGCACGCACACGGCGACCGGGCGCGAGCTGAGCGCGCCGGCCGAGCTGGTGCTGGCGCGCGACATGAGCTACAGCGAGAACCTGGCACTGGCCAAGCAGCACGAGGAGGCCGAGCTCTACCGCGAGATGCAGGCCGAACTCGTCGCGCAAGTGATGCAGCGCCTGGCTGCGGTGCGCGTGTAGGGCGGGCCACGGTGCAGATCCGTCTGGACCAGCTTGGCGCCCAGCTCGAACGCGGGCTGCGGCCGCTGTACGTGATCCATGGCGACGAGCCGCTGCAGGCGCAGGAGGCGGCCGATGCCATTCGGGCGGCGGCGCGGGCGGCGGGGCACACCGAGCGCAGCGTCTTCACGGTCAGTGGCGTGCATTTCGACTGGAGCAGCGTGCTTGGCGCTGCACAGGCGATGAGCCTGTTTGCCGAGCGCCAGCTGATCGAGATCCGCATCCCCTCGGGCAAGCCGGGCAAGGACGGCTCGGAGGCGCTGCAGCGCTACTGCAAGGTCTTGCCGGCGGACGTGCTCACGCTCGTGCAGTTGCCGCGCCTGGACGGCCAGCAGCAGAAGAGCGCGTGGTTCGCCGCGCTGGACGCAGCCGGCGCCAGCCTGCGCGTGGAGCCGATCGAGCGCAAGGCGCTGCCGGCCTGGCTGGCGCAGCGCCTGGCGCGCCAGGGCCAGCGCGTGCAGGAAGGGCCGCCCGGGCAGCAGGCGCTGGCCTTCTTCGCCGATCGCGTCGAAGGCAATCTGCTGGCGGCGCACCAGGAGCTGCAGAAGCTGGCGCTGCTGCATCCGGCGGGTGAATTGAGCTTCGAACAGATCGAAGCGGCGGTGCTGGACGTCGCGCGCTTTGATGTCTTCAAGCTCGGCGAGGCCGTGCTCGGCGGCCAGGTGGCACGCGCGCTGCGCATGCTCGAGGGGCTGCGCGCCGAAGGCGAGGCTGCGGTGCTGGTGCACTGGACGCTGGCCGAGGACGTCCGCGCGCTGGCACGCGTGCGCCAGGCGCTGGATGACGGCCGGCCCATGCCTCTGGCGCTGCGCGAGGCGCGCGTGTGGGGGCTGAAGGAAAAGCTCTTCGAGCGCGCCCTGCCCCGCTTGCCGGCCAGCACGCTGGCCCACTGGCTGGATGCGGCGCAGATCTGCGACGGCCTCGTCAAGGGCCTGCGCCACCCCGATTGGCCGGCCGACCCCTGGGAGGCGCTGCGCCGCCTGGTGCTGTTGCTGCAGGAGCCCCTGTG
>JADZCL010000228.1 GCA_020851615.1 Rubrivivax sp. | reverse complement strand
GGCAAGACGACCACCTTGCGCGCGGTCAGCAACCTGCTGGCCGGCGAACGCGGCGACGTCACGAAGGGCTCGATCGAATTGCGCGGCCAGCGCATCGAGAAGCTCACGCCGGCGCAGATGGTCGAGCGTGGCGTCATCCAGGTGATGGAGGGTCGCCACTGCTTCGCGCACCTGACGATAGAGGAGAACCTGCTCACCGGCGCCTACACGCGCCGCGACGGCAAGGGCGCGGTGGCACAGACGCTGGAGAAGGTCTACACCTATTTCCCGCGCCTGAAGCAGCGCCGCGCCAGCCAGGCCGCCTACACCTCGGGGGGCGAGCAGCAGATGTGCGCCATCGGCCGCGCCTTGATGGCCAACCCGAAGATGGTGTTGCTCGACGAGCCGAGCATGGGCCTGGCCCCGCAGGTCGTCGAGGAAGTGTTCGAGATCGTCCGCGACCTCAACACCAAGGAGCGCGTGACCTTCCTGCTGGCCGAGCAGAACACCAACATCGCGCTGCGCTACGCCGACTACGGCTACATCCTCGAGAACGGTCGCATCGTGATGGATGGCCAGGCCAACGAACTGCGCGAGAACGAGGACGTCAAGGAGTTCTACCTCGGCATGGGCGGCACCGACCGCAAGAGCTTTCGCGACGTCAAGAGCTACAAGCGCCGCAAGCGCTGGCTGTCCTGATCCCCTGCACACGGACATCGCATCATGGCCGATGAAGAGCCCGACACCGGATGGGCCCTGCCCGCGTTCGACCCCGAGCAAGGCCTCGTGCAGCTGCGACGTGCACTGCGCGACCTGAAGCTGTCCGAGCGCGGCGCCGGATTCGAGCTGCGCGGCAAGGCCGTCGTGCAGCTCGCCGTCATGGACGGCGCGATCGCCGCGCGCGTGGCGCGTCGGCTTGCGGTCACGCCCGAGTGGGACCGCCTGGCCGCAAGCAACGCCAGCGAGCAGCGCAAGCTGGTCGACGAGATCAAGCGCCGGCTCGACCGCTGGCAAGGCGAGGATTGAGATCGGAAGCCCTGCCATGAGCTGTCACGAATACTTCGATGCCCTCGAGACGCGCGAGCCGGCTGCGCGCGAAGCCGCGTTGATGGCGGCCTTGCCGGCCCAGGTGCGCGCGGCCCAGGGCACTCCGGGTCAGGCTGCTGGCCTTGCGCAGATCGATGCGGCACGCATCGATTCACGCCGTGCGCTGGCCGCCTTGCCGGTCACCCGCAAGTCCGACCTCGTGCCCCTGCAGCAGGCCAGCCGCAGCGCCGCCGCAGCGACATGGGATCCGTTCGGAGGCCTGGCCGCGATCGGCTGGCGTGCAACGGCGGCCCGACGCGGCGCACGGCGCGTGTTCCAGTCCCCCGGCCCGATCTACGAGCCCGAGGGGCAGGCAGGCGATTCCTGGCGCTGCGCGCGCGCCCTCTTCGCCGCGGGCCTGCGCGCCGGTGACCTGGTCCACAACAGCTTCAGCTACCACCTGACGCCCGGGGGCTGGATGATGGACAGCGGAGCACAGGCGCTTGGATGCACCGTCTTCCCCGGTGGCGTGGGCAACACCGATCTGCAATTGCAGGCACTGGCCGAGCTGCGCGCCGATGCCTACGTGGGCACACCGAGCTTCCTGCGCATCCTGCTCGAACGGGCCGCCGCAACCGACACGCCGCTGCCCCACCTGACGAAGGCCCTGTGCAGCGGCGAGGCCTTTCCGGCCGCGCTGCGCGACGGGTTGTCCGGGCGCGGCATCCATGCCTATCAGTGCTACGCCACGGCAGAGGCCGGCCTGATCGCCTACGAGACGGCGGCGCGCGAAGGCCTGGTGCTCGACGAAGGCCTGATCGTCGAGATCGTCCGTCCGGGCACCGGGGATCCCCTGCCCGCAGGCGAAGTCGGCGAGCTCGTCGTCACCGTGCTGGATCCGCACTACCCGCTGCTGCGCCTTGGCACCGGCGACCTGTCGGCCTTCCTGCCCGGCACCTGCCCGACCGGCCGCACGAACCAGCGCATCAAGGGCTGGCTCGGCCGCGCCGACCAGACGGTCAAGGTCCGGGGGATGTTCGTGCGCCCGGAACAAGTGGCCGAAGTCGTACACCGCCACCCCGAGATCGGCCGCGCCCGGCTTGTCGTCGAGGGCGAAATGGCAAGCGACCGCATGACGCTGCGCATCGAAGTCGGCCCACAGCCCGAAGGCCTGGCCGACGCGGTGGCAGCCAGCGTGCGCGACATCACCAAGCTGCGGGCAGACGTCGAGCTGTGCGCCCCGGCCAGCCTGCCCAACGATGGCAAGGTGATCGAGGATCTGCGCCGGCTCTGAGGGTCGGCAGCTGCAGGTCCCCACCTGCTCAGGCCACCTGCAGTGGGATCGTCACCGGCCCGTCGTTGATCAGGTGGACCTTCATGTCGGCGCCGAAGCGGCCGGCCTGCACGTCAGCGTGGCGCGCGCGGGCCAGACGCAGGACGGCCTCGTACAGCACCTCGGCCTGCGCCGGCGGCGCGGCCGCGCTGAAGCCCGGGCGATTGCCACGCGCGACATCGGCCGCGAGGGTGAACTGCGAAACGACGAGCAGGCCGCCGGCCACATCCTGCAGGCTGTGGTTCATCTTGCCGGCGGCATCGGCAAAGATGCGCAGCCGCAGGACCTTGTCGATGAGCCGCGCCGCCTGCGCCTCCTGGTCGGCCGGCTCGGCGCAGACCAGCATCAGCAGCCCATGGCCGATGCGGCCGGTGACTTCGCCGTCCACCTCGACACGGGCCTGGCTCACCCGCTGCAGCAGCGCGATCACGGGCGTCCCTTCACAGCGGATCCTTGGCTTCGTCGAAATGCGCCTCGACGTCCATGGGCAACAGCTGGATGCTCGCCCGCAGTCCGGGCACGGCGCTCATCAGCGCCTGTTCGACCGAGGTGCGCAGCGCCGCCGCGCGCCCGAGTGACCAGGCGGCAGGCATGTGCATGTGCAGGTCGACGAAGCGGCGCTGGCCCGCGCGGCGGGTGGCGATGTGGTCGAAGCGGATCGAGTGATGCGCGAAGGACGCCAGCGTGCGGTCGATCTCGGCCCGTGCCTCCGGCTC
>JADZCL010000227.1 GCA_020851615.1 Rubrivivax sp. | reverse complement strand
TTGCGCGCCACGATGCTCTGGATGCTGACGGCGATCTGCGCGGCCACGAGCGCGGCGTCCACGCTGCTCTCGGGTCGCGCGCCATGCGAGCCGCGGCCGGTGACGCGAATGTCGAAGAAGCCGCCGCCGGCCATCATCGGCCCGCTCTTGACGGCGAAGTGGCCCAGCGCGAGCTTGGGGCGGTTGTGCATGCCGAAGATGGCGTCGCAGGGGAAGCGCTCGAAGAGCCCGTCCTCGACCATCGCCCGCGCCCCGCCCAGCCCCTCTTCGGCGGGCTGGAAGATGAAGTGCACGGTGCCGTCGAAGCGCCGCGTGCGCGCCAGCTGCACCGCCGCGCCCAGCAGCATGGCCGTGTGGCCATCGTGCCCGCAGGCGTGCATGACGCCCGCGTGCGTGGAGCGGTGCGCGAAGGCGTTGCCCTCGGCGATCGGCAGCGCGTCCATGTCCGCGCGCAGGCCGATGCGCCGCGGGCTGGCGCCCACCTGCAGCGTGCCCACGAGGCCGGTGCGCCCGACCCCGCGCGTGACGGTGATGCCCGCGGCCTCGAGCAGCGCGGCCACGCGGGCGCCGGTGCGCGTCTCCTGGAAGCCGAGTTCGGGGTGGGCGTGAAAATCCTGCCGCCAGCCGGTCATCTCGGGGTGCAGAGGCAGCAGGGTCTCACGGGTGGTGGGCATGGCGGCGATCCGGGCAGAGAGCGGCCCCCATCGTAGCCTTCCTTCGCGCCACACCTTCAACCCACCGGCACGCCGCTGGCATCCAGGCCGTCGGCCGCGTCGATCAGGTAGGGCCAGGTGCCGGCGTGCCCGGCCTGGGTGGCGGGCACGAAGCCGCCGCGCTCGACGTCGAAGACGTGCACCTCGCCCTCCTCGATCACGTAGTGCCAGCCGTGCAGCGTGAGCTCGCCGGCCTCGACCCCGGCACGCACCATCGGATAGTCCATCAGCCGCTCGAGCTGCAGCAGCACCGCCCGCTGCTCGGTGCGGCGCAACGCCTCGGGGCCGGGGTCGGCCAGCGGCAGCACGGCCTCGCGGCCCAGGTCGAGCCAGCGCGCAAGGTTGGGTGCTGCCGCCGGCGCCTCGCCGTAGAGCGCCCGCACACCACCGCAGTGGCTGTGTCCACAGACGATGATGCGCTTGACCCGCAGCTCGAGCACACCGAACTCGATGGCCGCGGCGGTGCCGTGAAAGCCCTGCGACTGGTCGTGCGGCGGCACGAAGGCGCCGACGTTGCGCACCAGGAACAGCTCGCCCGGCCCGCAGCCGGTGAGCAGGTGCGGCACCAGGCGCGAATCGCTGCAGCCGATGAACAGCGTGAGCGGCCGCTGCCCCTCGTCGACGAGGTGGCGGAACAGCGAGCGCCGGGTCGGGAAGGCTTCGGTGGTGAAGCGGCGCAGGCGGTCGAGCAGTTCGTCAGGCATCGGCGGCAGAGCGCTTCAGCAAGGCACGGCCATGCGCCCGCACTACTGCACGAGCGGCGACTGCGCCGCCTGCAGATCGACGCCTTCGATGCGCGCCTGCTCGGCCAGCACCAGCAGGTACTGGCGCAGGGCGGTTGCAAAGGCCTGCTGCTGCAGCGCCGTGCGCACGGCCTGCTGCACGGCTTCAAAGGGCAGGACGGCGCCGCCGGCACGCTCCTGCACGTCCACCACGTGCAGGCCGAAGCGGCTGTGCACCAGGCGCGGCAGCACGCCGAGCTCGGCATGGCCGAAGACTTCGCGTGCGAATTCGGGCGCGCAGTCGCGCGCCCCCAGCCAGCCCAGCGCGCCGCCATCGGCACCGCTGGGGCAGTTGGAGAGTGCCGCTGCCCGCTCGGCAAAGAGCGCGCGACCCTCGTCGCAGCGCAGCTCCAGCAGGAGTTGTTCGGCGCGCGTGCGCAAGGCCGCCACGTCGACGCCGGGCGTGACCGCGAACAGCACGTGGCGCAGGCGCACGCGCTCGTCCTGCCGCCAGCGCAGCGGCTGCGCCGCGTGGTGGCGGCGGCAGGCCTCCTCGTCGGGATCGGGCACGCGCAGCTCGCGCGCCAGCAGCGCCTCGATGGCCTGGCTGGCGGCTTCGCTCTGCAGGCCGTCCTCGGCTGCCTGATCGGTGGCAGCGAGCAGCCCGGCAGCCTGCGCCGCCTGGCGCAGCAGCTCGGCGCAGGCACGCTGGCGCAGTTCGGCTGCGCTCAGAACCTGGTCGCGGCGGTGCAAGGCCTGGCCGTTGACATGGGCCGGTACGGCAAGAGTCTGGTCTGACATGGTTGTTGCCCCGCCTGACTTCACAGCACACGCTGCGGCCGGTCGTGCCCGGGCGGCAGGTTCAGCCGCCGCGAACGCACCAGCTGATAGGGTCGCAGCACGTAGGTGACCGACGCCAGCCCGCTCCAGATGTGCACGAGGCGGCTGAACGGGAAGAGCATGAAGATCGTCATGCCCAGCACCATGTGCACCTTGTACGGCCAGGCCAGGCCGATCAGGTTGGCCGCCAGCGGGCGGAAGGTGACGATGCGCTGCGCCCAGTCGGCCAGCACCAGCATCACGCTGCCATCCGCATGCGCCAGCGAGAAGGGCAGCGTGATCAGGCCCAGGCTCAGCTGCACCCACAGGATGACCAGGATCGCGATGTCGGTGCGGTGGCTGGTGAGGCGGATGCGCGGGTCGGCCAGGCGCCGCCACAGCAGCATCGACAGGCCGATGAAGCACAGGAAACCCGCCACGCCGCCGGCAACGACCGCCAGCATCTGCTTCTGCGCCGCGGTGATGAAGGGATCGTAGAGGGCATGCGGCGTCAGCATGCCCACCGAGTGGCCGACGAAGAGGAAGAGGATGCCGCCGTGAAAGAGGTTGCTGCCCCAGCGCAGCGTGCCGCGGCGCAGCAGCTGCGATGAGTCGCTCTTCCACGTGTACTGGTCGCGGTCGAAGCGCGCCAGGCTGCCCATGAAGAAGACGCCCAGGCAGATGTAGGGGTAGACGGTGAAGAAGAAGTCGTGCAGGTAGACGCTGACGGGTGAGGTGTTCATCGTGCGGCTCCGTGGGCAGGGGTGGCGGAGGTGGCAGGGAGGTCGGGGGAGCGGCGCGTGACATGCACGCCCGGGCGTGCGCCGGGGGCTGCGGCGCCGGCGGTGGAACAGCCGTCAAAGGCCGCAGGCTCCTCCCACAGCGCGTCAAGGGGCTCGTCGGCCGGCAGCTCGACGGCATGCGCGGGCACGCCGGCCAGGTCCAGGAGCGCGCCGGCCACGCTGGCGTAGCGGCTGCCGCGCTGCTCGAGGGCGGCAAAGATCACGTTCACGAGGTGCGCGATCTCGCCCAGGAAGGCCGCGGCCTCGCGCGGGGGCTGCGTGGAGACGAACTCGAGCAGCACCGGCAGGTGGTCGGGCATCTGCCCGGGCGCCAGGTACAGGCCGGCCTTCTCGTAGGTCTGCGCAAGGTCGATCAACGCCGGTCCGCGCTCGCGCGAATCGCCGTGCACGTGCTCGAAGAGATGCAGCGCGGTGCGCCGGCCGCTGTCGAAGAGCTGCACGTAGTCGGCCTCGGCGTCCAGCGGGTCGTGCTGTGCGAGCTGGGCCAGCAGGGCCTCCAGCTCGGCCTGGCGAGAGCGGGACAGCGCGGCCTCCTCACGCAGCGCCGCACGCAGCAGCGGCAGGTGCGCCCGCAGGTCGGCGCCGGGGTATTCGAGCAGGCGCGACAGCACGCGCAGCGTGCGCGCCATCGGTTTGGGGTGGGTCCTGAACAGGGACATGGATCTACTCCGTGGACTTCTCGAGCAGCCGCCGCGGAACCGGCTCTGCCGGGCCGCTGGCGGCGCCCCCCCGGGGGGGAGGCGCCGAAGGCGCTGCGGGGGGGGTCATATCTCCGCCTTGATGGGGATCGTGCGGCGCTTCTCGCTGCCGAACAGGCTGGTCTCGCTGACGCCTTCGCTGCAGCCGTTGCCGAAACTGAAGCCGCAGCCACCGCGCACGTTGAAGGCGTTCTCGGCGTACTCGCGGTGCGTGCTCGGGATCACGAAGCGGTCCTCGTAGTTGGCGATTGCCATCACGCGGTACATGTCCTCGACCTCGGCCTGCGTGAGGCCGACCTGCTCGAGCACGCGCGCGTTGTCGACGCCGTCGACGTGGCGGCTGCGGTTGAAGGCCCGCATCGCCAGCATGCGCTCGAGCGCCCGCACCACCGGCCGCGTGTCACCGGCCGTCAGCAGGTTGGCCAGGTAGCGCACGGGGATGCGCAGCGAATTGACATCGGGGATCTGCCCGTTCATGCCCATCTGCCCGGCCTGCGCCGCGGACGAGATGGGCGACAGCGGCGGCACGTACCAGACCATGGGCAGCGTGCGGTACTCCGGGTGCAGCGGCAGCGCCACCTTCCACTCCATCGCCATCTTCCACACCGGGCTCTGGCGTGCGGCCTCCAGCCAGGCTTCGGGGATGCCGTCCTTGCGCGCCTGCTCGATCACCTTGGGGTCGCTCGGGTCGAGGAAGAGGTCCAGCTGCGCCTGGTAGAGATCCTTGTCGTTCTCGACGCTGGCCGCCTCTGCGATGCGGTCGGCGTCGTAGAGCAGCACGCCCAGGTAGCGGATGCGGCCCACGCAGGTCTCGGAGCACACCGTGGGCTGCCCGGCCTCGATGCGCGGGTAGCAGAAGATGCACTTCTCGGCCTTGCCGCTCTTCCAGTTGTAGTAGATCTTCTTGTAGGGGCAGCCCGAGACGCACATGCGCCAGCCGCGGCACTTGTCCTGGTCGATCAGGACGATGCCGTCCTCCTCGCGCTTGTAGATGCTGCC
>JADZCL010000226.1 GCA_020851615.1 Rubrivivax sp. | reverse complement strand
GCATACAGGATGACCGGATAGCGCGCGACGACCTGGCGCAGTTCGAAGGGCAGACTGCCCTCGGCTGCGGCCCCCGCCGGCGCGGCGCCGCCACTGCCCGCACGCCCCAGGTTGGTCACCTTGCCGTCCTCAGTGACCGGTGGGCGATCGGTGTAGGTGACGCGGCCGTCCGGGCCGATCACCTTGTATTGCGCCGTGGCGGTGCCCGCGGCACCGAGTGTGGCGACGGCCCACAGCAGCATGCCGATGCGCATGGCGCGGTCCCTTTCCAATTCTGGCTCGAGTCAGGTCGCGGATTATCCCGCGCTCCTGGCCTGTGCGGCCTGTGCGGCGTCGAGCGTGTTGGCCAGCAGCATCGCACGCGTCATCGGGCCGACGCCACCGGGTACCGGCGTGATCCATCCGGCCACCTCACGCACGCCGGCGAAGTCGACGTCGCCACACAGCTTGCCGGCGTCGTCGCGGTTCATGCCGACGTCGATGACAGCCGCACCCGGCTTGACCATCGCGGCGGTGATGGTGTTGCGGCGCCCGACGGCGGCCACCAGGATGTCGGCTGTGCGCGTGAAGGCGCCCAGGTCGGCCGTGGCGCTGTGGCAGACGGTCACCGTCGCGTGCGCCTGCAGCAGCATCATCGCCATCGGCTTGCCGACGATGTTGCTGCGGCCGACCACCACCGCGTGGCGCCCGCGCGGATCCACCCCCACGGACTGCAGCATGCGCATGCAACCATAGGGCGTGCACGGGCGGAAACCGGGCTGGCCGAGCATCAGTGCACCGGCGCTCTGCACGTGAAAGCCATCCACGTCCTTGGCCGGCGACAGCGCGGCGATGACCTTGCCGGCGTCGATGTGTGCCGGCAGCGGCAGTTGCACGAGGATGCCATGCACGCCAGGGTCGGTGTTCAGCGCGTGGATCCGGGCCAGCAGCGCGGCTTCGCTGAGGCTTGTCGGCTGCCGCTCGAGGATGGAGCGCATGCCCACGCTCTCGCAGTCGGCGACCTTGTGCCGCACGTAGACCTGCGAGGCCGGGTCGTCGCCGACCAGGATCACGGCCAGGGCGGGCTGGACCCCGCTTGCGCGCAGTCCCTGCACGCGTGAGGTGATCTCGTCGCGGATGCTGCGGGCCAGGGCGTTGCCGTCTATCAGTCGGGCGGTCATGCGCTCACTCCAGGAGCCTGGGAACAAGAAGGGCCGCTTGGCGTGCGGCCCCGTGCAGATCGGGTCGGGTGGGCCTGCTCAGGGCTTGTTCGCACCCAGCGCGATCTTCAGCAGATCGGCGACGGTGTTGGCGTTGAGCTTCTCCATGATGTTGGCGCGGTGCGCCTCGACCGTCTTGATGCTGATGCCCAGGTCGTCGGCGATCTGCTTGTTCAGGCGTCCGGCCACGATGCGCTCGAGCACCTGCGCCTCGCGCGTGGTCAGGCGCGAGAGCAGCGCGTCGCGGCTGACCTGCTCCTGGTGCTGGCTGAAGGCATTGCGGGCCTGGTCCAGCATGCGCTCGACCAGGCTCAGCAACTCGGCCTCCTTGAAGGGCTTCTCGATGAAGTCCATCGCGCCCTTCTTCATCGTGTTGACCGCCATCGGGACGTCGCCATGGCCGGTGATGAACACCACCGGCAATGGGCTGCGACGCTCGAGCAGGCGATCCTGCAACTCGAGCCCGCTCATGCCTTCCATGCGGATGTCGACGATCAGGCAGGCGACTTCGCGCGGATCGAAGCGGGCGAGAAACGACTCTGCCGAATCGAAGCACTTGACGCGACAGTCCTTGCCCTCGAGCAGCCATTGGAGGGAGTCGCGCACCGCCTCATCGTCGTCGACGACGTAGACCGTGCCTTTCTTGGGGATCAGGCTCATTCGGGGGTAAGGGCGGGGTTCGGGGCGGGGTCGTCGACCGCTGTTGCGCCCTCCGGACGCCCGAGACGGTCAACGGGCAGTGTGAAGATGAACTGGCAGCCGCTGACGGCGCCGGCATTGTAGAGGTTCTGCGCCCGCATCCGGCCCCGGTGCGACTCGACGATCGAGCGGCACAGCGACAGGCCGATACCCAATCCGTCGGCCTTGGTCGAGAAGAAGGCCTCGTACAGGCGGCCGATCACCTCCTCCTTCAGGCCCGGGCCCTTGTCGGTGACGCTGAACTCGATCACGCCCCCGTCGGCGGGCGTGTGGCGGGGCACGACCCGCAACTCGATGAAGCGCCTGGCCTGCGGCAGTTCGGCCGAGTCGATCGCCTCGGCAGCGTTCTTCAGCAGGTTGAGCACCACCTGTTCGATGAGGATGGGATCGACCAGCAACTCGGGCAGGTACTGGGCGACGTAGGTGTGCAGCGTGACGTTGCGCCGGCGCAGGTCGATGCTGGCGAGCTCGACCGCGTCTTCGATGATCTGCTGCGCCATGGCCGGCTGGCGCTGCGGTTCGCTGCGTTTCACGAAGGCGCGGATGCGGCGGATGATCTGCCCGGCGCGCTCGGCCTGATGCGCGGTCTTGCGCAGCGCGGCGATCAGGTCCTCCTTCTCGATGGTGTCGCCCTGCACGCGCGAGACCATGCCGTTGCAGTAATTGGTGATGGCCGTGAGCGGCTGGTTGAGCTCGTGCGCGACGGAGCTTGCCATTTCGCCCATCGTCACCAGGCGGCTCGTCACCTGCGCCTTTTCGGCCTGTGCCGCGGCTTGCGCCTCGGCCCGCCGGCGTGCGCTGATGTCGGTGGCGATCAGCATCTGGGCCAGGCGCCCATCGGTCCACTGCAGGTAGCGCGCCCGCACGTCGAACCACTTCTGCATCGGCTCGACGAAGACCTCGCGCGGGCTGGCGCCGCCTTCGGTGAGGACCTGTGCGGGCAGGCCGGAGAGGTGGTCGATCGTGTCCTCGCCGGCATGGGCGTCGGCGGCCACGCTGCCGCCGGCCAGCAGGGCATGGCCGCGCGCGTCCCCGCCGAACCAGAG
>JADZCL010000225.1 GCA_020851615.1 Rubrivivax sp. | reverse complement strand
GTGGCGATCAAGTTCCTGCATGCCTCGTTGTGCGAGGCCGGCGACTACCGTGCCCGTTTCCTGCAGGAGGCACGCGCCGCGGGCGGGCTCTCGCACCCCAACATCGTCACCGTGCACGACGTTGGCGAGATCGACGGCCGCCCCTACATGGCGATGGAGCTGCTCGCCGGCGATTCGCTGGCCGAGGAGCTGCAGGCCTCGCGCACGATCCCGGTGCGGGACGTCGTGGTGATGGGCATCCAGCTCGCCCGCGCCCTGGACTACGCCCACGCGCGCGGTGTCGTGCACCGCGACATCAAGCCGGCCAACCTCATGCGCGTGAGCGGCAGCCGCACGATCAAGGTCACCGACTTCGGCATCGCACATGTCGAGCACACCGAGGAGGACTCGCAGCACACCCGCGCCGGTGACGTGCTCGGCACACCGCAGTACATGTCGCCCGAGCAGACCCGTGGCGAACGGCTGGACGGCCGCTCCGACCTCTTCTCGACCGGCGTCGTGCTCTACCAGATGGTGGTCGGCAAGCGGCCCTTTCGTGGCGACAACCTGGTGGCCGTGGCCACCAAGATCGCCAGCGAGCCCCCGGCGCCGATCGACAAGGCGCGCGTGGACATCCCCGCTTCGCTGCGGCGCGTGATCGACCGCTGCCTGGCGAAGAGCCCTGCGCAGCGCTTCCAGAGCGGGGGCGAGCTCGCCGATGCGCTGGTCAAGGTGCTGGCCGAGATCGACGAGGAGGCGCGCGAGCGCGAGAAGCGGCGCATCGTGCCGCTGCGCCTGAAGTGGGCGCTGACCATGGCCGCGCTCGTCGCCGTCGTGATGGGCGTCAGCGCCACCTTGATCACGCAGCGCCAGGTCGCCGCGCTCACCGAACAGGCGATCGACTACGGCGCCTCGACGGCGCGCTTCATGGCGGCACAGAATGCGGCCGCGGTGCTCGGCGAGGAGTGGGAGGCGGTTCAGGTCATCGTCGACAAGATCATGACCACCGGCGACTACGACCGCATCACCGTGGCCGACGCCAACGGCATCGTGCGCGCGGCCAGCGATCCGCGCCAGATCGGCCAGCCCTACAAGCCCCCGGCCGGCGAGCCGCTCGGGCGGCGCGACAAGATCATTGCCGAGCGCTACACCGCGGGCGACCAGAGCATGCTCGGCTTCGATGCGCCGGTCACCTTTCAGGAACAGGTGGCCGGGCGGGTGGCGATCGGCATCCGCGAGGCGCCGCTGACGGCGGTGGCGCGCTTGTCGATCACGTTGATGGTGGTTCTGGCGATCGTCACCGTGTTGGCGGTGGCGCTGGCGATGTATTTCGTCGCCAACTGGTTCGCCAAGCCGATCAAGCTGGTCGGTGAATCGATGGCCGAGATCGCCAAGGGCCGCTTCGATCACCGCATCAACGAACAACGCAACGACGAGTTCGGGCAGCTCTACGCGGCGTTCGACGCGATGGCCACCGCCCTGCAGGCACGGGGTGCCGGACCCGATTCGACACCCGAGACGACGCTCGACCATACACGGCCGTCGACTGCGGCGCTGCCCGCTTCGACTCTCCCGGGCACGTTGCCGCAGGCGGGCGGCGGACACCCGAACCCATGAGATCAGGCAGTCGCCGCATCTGGCGGGGCGCCGCGGCGCGTGCGCTGGCCGTCCTCGGCTTGCTGGCGGGCCTGTACGGCTGCGCGAATTTCTCCCCTTCGGGGGACAGTGGCCCCGGCCACGATGCGCCAGTCGCTGCGGCGGCCGGTTCAGGTGCTACCGCTGCGTCGAGGAGCCCCGCGGCCCCCGGTGCACAGGGCGAGGTCCTCGGCGCCAACGCGCGCTTGCTGGTCTACCGTGCCGCGGCTGGCGATCATTACGCCGGCATCGCGGCTCGCTTCCTCGGTGCGGCCGACCAGGGCTGGCAGATTGCCGAGGCCAATGCGCAGACGCCCTTGCGTCCCGGGTCGCCCCTGGTGGTGCCGCTGCAGCCGTTGCACCCGCTGGGCGTGCATGGCGACCGCCTGCAGCTGGTTCCGATCCTGTGCTATCACCGCCTCGGCAGCACCGCCTCGCGGATGAGCGTGGCGCCCGCGCAGTTCGAGGCGCAGATGGCCTGGCTGGTCGAGAACGGCTATCACGTCGTGCGCCTGGCCGACCTCGGCGAATTCCTCGCGGGCCGCAGGCCGTTGCCGCAACGTTCGGTGGTGCTGACCTTCGACGACGGCTATGCCTCCTTCCATCGCTTCGCCTACCCCGTGCTGAAGAAGTTCGGTCTACCGGCGACCGTTTTCGTCTACACCGACTTCATCGGCGGACGCGACGCGCTGAGCTGGGCGCAGATGCAGGAGATGCACGCCTCGGGTCTGGTCGACCTGCAATCGCACACGAAGAGCCATCGCAACCTGACCGAGCTGCGGCCCGGCGAGAGTGAGGAGCGCTACCGGGCCAGCCTCGACACCGAACTGCGCCTGCCCCGCGAGCTGCTGCAGCGGCGGCTGGCCGGCCTGGCCGTGCATCAACTCGCCTATCCCTATGGCGACGCCGATGGCACGGTCATCGAGGCGGCAGAGCGCAATGGCTACACCCTTGGCGCCACCGTGGTGCCGGGCGGCAACGCCTTTTTTGCTGCGCCGATGATGCTGCGGCGGACCATGATCTTCGGCGATACCACCCTCGAGGGCTTCAAGTCGCACTTGCAGGTCAGCCGTAACCTGGAGGCGCCGTGACGGGCTGCACCACCGACACGCGGCGCTGCTCCCCACGGCCCGGAGCGGCGCACGGCATCGTCCCGTGGGTGATCCCACGCTCCGTGCCGTGGTTTGCACTCACTCTCGTCTGTCTCATGGTGGGTTGTGCAAACTCACCGCGCATCTCAGATACGGACAGCGGC
>JADZCL010000224.1 GCA_020851615.1 Rubrivivax sp. | reverse complement strand
GGCCGACCCGACCGGGCAGGCGCCGTTCGACGCGAGCTCCTTTGGCGCCACGCTGCCGCCGTGGTCAGCCGCGCATGCCTACACCAACCTCTACGGACCCAAGGCGGCGCAGAAATCGATCACCGCCACCGTGGCCGGCAACGTGCGCGTCACTGCCGTCGGCAAGGACTACGACACGCACCACATCGTGCTGGACTTCGGCGGGCTGCCCTTCCCGGTGCTCGAGGGGCAGAGCCTGGGCATCGTGCCCCCGGGGGTCGACGCGCGCGGCCGGCCGCACTACGCGCGCCAGTACAGCATCGCCAGCCCGCGCAACGGCGAGCGCCCCGGCTACAACAACCTCTCGCTGACCGTCAAGCGCGTGCTCGAGGACTACGAGGGGCGCCCGGTGCGCGGCGTGGCCAGCAACTACCTCTGCGACCTCGCGGTGGGCGACAAGGTGGAGGTGATCGGGCCGTTTGGCGCCAGCTTCCTCATGCCCAACCACCCCAGGAGCCACATCGTGATGATCTGCACCGGCACGGGCAGCGCACCGATGCGGGCGATGACCGAATGGCGCCGGCGCCTGCGCGCCAGCGGTCGCTTCGAGTCCGGCCGGCTGATGCTCTTCTTCGGTGCCCGCACGCGTGAGGAACTGCCCTACTTCGGTCCGCTGCAGAACCTGCCCAAGGACTTCATCGACATCAGCCTGGCCTTCAGCCGCACGCCCGGCCAGCCCAAGCGCTACGTGCAAGACCTCATGCGCGAGCGGGCGGCCGATCTGGCCCTGCTGCTGGCCGACGCCAACGCCCACTTCTACGTCTGCGGGCTGAAGGCGATGGAGGAAGGCGTCGTGCTGGCGCTGCGCGACGTCGCACAGGGCGCCGGGCTGGACTGGGACAGCGTGGGTGCAGCCCTGCAGCGTGAGGGGCGGCTGCACCTCGAGACCTATTGACCGCGGCCTCGATGGTGGGCGCCGCGCGCGGCCTTCAGCCCGTGAACCGGACCGCCAGCCTCTGCCACAAGGGGCGGTGGCGCCACGCCCTGCAGGCGCGCTCGGCGAACTCACGGCCGTGCGCGGTGATGCGGTAGTAGCGCGCACTGGCAAAGCCCAGCGGGTTCTCGAACTCACCGATCAGCCCATAGCGGCGCAGCGTCGGGTACGAGTGGTAGACCGGGCTGCCGTCGAGCACGCAGCCCCCAGCCGCGTCACTGACGTGCACCAGCACATGCCCCTTGCGCAGGGCGGTCAGGGCGTCGATGAATTCGCCTCGATGGGGGATGATGGGCGCGGACATGGCTGGTTTGGGCGGGGATGGACCTGGATGCCCTGGCTATCGGCCCACGACGCGCGCAGCTGAGCCGGATTAACGCGGCAATGGATGACCATTTCCGCCGGGCCGTGCCAGGCTGCATTGGGCCCCGGCGTCGGCGATCATCGGGGCGATGCAACCCGACCGGAGTCACCCCATGGAAACGCCCGTCTCGCTCAAGCAGGCCGCACTCGGCGCCGAGCCGCTGGCCGCCGTCACGCTGCAGTGGCGGCTGCGCGGCGATGCGCTGGCCCTGTGGCGTGCGCTGCAGGCGCTGCACATGCCCGGCGCGGTGATCGGCCTGGGGGCGGGCCTGGTCGCCGCGGTGGGCGCATCGGTGCCCGGCCTGCGCCCGTTCGAGCGCCTGCAGCGCGGCCGCTTTGCGATGCCGGCCACGCCGCTGGACGTCTTCGCGCTCGTGCCGGCACATGATCCCGGGCAGGCGTTCGACCATGCCGACGCCCTGGTGCGAGCGCTCGATCCGTATGCGGAGCTCGTGGAGGCGCTGCCGCTGTTTCGCTATCGGCGCGGGCACGACCTCACCGGCTACCTCGACGGCATCGAGAACCCGCAAGGCGACGCCGCGTGGCAGACGGCACTGGCCCGCGATGGCAGCAGCTTCGTCCTCGTGCAGCGCTGGCTGCACCTGCGCGACCGTTTCGCTGCGTTGCCGGCGCCGGCGCGCGACGATGTCTTCGGGCGCCGCGCAGCCGACGACGAGGAGATCGCCGAGGCGCCGGAGAGCGCCCATGTCAAGCGCACGGCCCAGGAGGACTTCGAGCCGCCGGCCTTCCTGCTGCGCCGCTCGATGCCCTGGGGCGACGCCCGCCGCCACGGCCTGCAGTTCATCTCGTTTGCCGCGGCGCTGGCGCCGATCCAGCGCCAGCTCGAGCGCATGATGGGCCTGGAGGACGGGCTGCAGGATGCCCTGCTGGCCCACAGCCAGGCCGAGACCGGTGCCTACTACTGGTGCCCGCCCTGGGATGGCCAGCGCCTCGTGCTGCCGGCCGTCTCGGCCTCGGTCGAGCCCGCCACACCACTGCCGGCGGCAGCGACCTGCACCGTCCGCGTGTGCACGAACGGTCCGCTCGAGATGACCGGGGCGCTGATGATCGCCGGCACGCCTGCCACCCGCGCGCGCCTGTGCCGCTGCGGCCACTCGGCGAACAAGCCCTACTGTGACGACAGCCATCTGCGCAGCGGCTTCTGCGCGGCGGGCGACCTGCCACCGATCGACGAACCGCAGGCCGAACCCCTCCCCGGACGCACGCGCGTGCAGCCGATCGCCGATGGGCCGCTGGCCCTGTGGGGGCCGGTGCAGATCGTCGGCGACGGTGGCCGACCCATCACCTGCTGCGTCGGCCCGACCTTGTGCCGCTGCGGCCACTCGGCCAACAAGCCGTTCTGCGACGGCAGCCATGCGACAGCGGGCTTTCGTGCCCCGGCCTGAAAGCATGACGCGAGCAGCCGATGCGGTCGCGGCCCGCGCGACGCCGGGGGCGCAGCCGTGCCTGCTGGCCGACATTGGCGGCACCAATGCGCGCTTTGCCTGGACCGACCAGCACGACGCGCCCCCGCGCGACGTGCAGGTGCTGCCGGTGGCCGCGCATGCCGACCTTGCCGCCGCGGCGCGCGCCTACCTCCTGCGCCTGCAGGGTGAGCGCAGCGCGCGCGGCCAGCCCTTCGCGGCTGTGCAGCAGGCGGTATTCGCGGTGGCGGCGTCGATCACCGGGGATGCGGTTGACTTCACCAACAGCGCCTGGTCCTTCTCGATCGCGGCGTTGCGGCAGGCACTCGGGCTGCAGTCGCTCCTGGTCATCAACGACTTCGAGGCGCTGGCGCTGGCGCTGCCGCAGCTTGCCGCCAGCCAGCAGCACGCCCTGGGCGGGCCGCCGCCGCAACCGTACGCGCAGGCACCACGCGGCACGCTGCTTGCCGTGCTCGGCCCGGGCACGGGCCTGGGCGTTGGCGCCGTGCTGCGCACCGGCCAGGGCTGGCAGGCACTGCCCGCCGAGGGCGGTCACGTCACGCTGGCGGCGGCTGACGCGCTGCAGGCCGAGGTGATCGCCTGCGTGCGGCGCTCGCATGCCCATGTCTCGGCCGAACGCCTGCTCTGCGGCCCCGGCCTGCCGCGGCTGCAGGCGGCGCTGGCCACGGTGCTCGGCGCGCCGCAGCCCGGGCCGCTGACACCCGCCGACATCGTTGCCGCCGCAGAGCAAGGCGACACGCTGGCCGGGCGCACGCTCGATCTGTTCATCGCCTTCCTCGGCGGCTTTGCCGGCAACCTGGCCCTGACGCTGGGCGCACGCGGCGGCGTGTTCATCGGCGGCGGCCTCGTGCCGCGCTTTGCGAAGCGGCTCGAGGCCGCGGGCTTTCGC
>JADZCL010000223.1 GCA_020851615.1 Rubrivivax sp. | reverse complement strand
GGGCGGCCCTGAGCCTGAACGTCGGGTGGCGCGGCTGCGTCTGCGCCGCAGCCTGGACAGCCTGTTCCCCGACAGCGCGGTCTTCACCGGCTTCAGCCTGACCGGCAGCGCTTTCGGCACGCTGTAGCCGGCGGCCAATCTTCAGTCTTCGAACCGCCCCAGGCGCACCTGGGTGTTGCCCGGACGCACGTGTTCGAGCGACGGCATCACCAGCACCGTGTCGTCGCACGGCGCATGCCAGATGTGATCGCCGTCCTGCGCGATCGGCGTGCCCTTGCGGGCCACCACGCCCAGCCCCGACACCGGCACCAGGAAGCGAAAGTCAGCGCTCTGCGCAACCACCGCTTCGGTGACCCGGATCAGACGCTTCCGGGCCGGCGTCGGCACCTGCTGATGGCGGCGCGCCCAGTCGGCGTCGGCCAGGCCTGTGAGCGCCAGAAAGCGTACCAGGGTGTCGATCGCCACATCACGCGAGCCGCTGGCCCAGTGCTGACCACATTCGATCAGCAGCGCCAGCCGCGCTGATGCCGGGTCACCCAGGCCGCCGCGTTCGATCATGCGCACTCCGGCCGGGTGGCCGGTGTCGATCAGCAGGTCAGCCGGAACCCCCAGGCGCCGCGCGTAGTCGGCGTTCTTGTCGACCCTGCCACAAACCATCAGTGGCCGGCAGTCCTCGTGCATCGAATGGATGTCGAGCACGATGTCGGCGCCATCGACCACGGCACGCAGCTCACGCGCACGGCGCAGCTCGCTGGAGTCGCGCGGCCCGAACAGCACCTCGTCGGCCCAGACCCGGTTGAGGTCTTCATCGACATAACGCGAGCGGTGCGGTGCGTCGGGGTCGAAGCTTTCGAACGCGGCGACGTTGGCAAACACCAGCGTCAGTTGCCCGGCCCGCGGCGCGAAGCTCTGCGCGAACAGCCATTCCAGCGCCAGCGCACCGCAGATCTCATTCCCGTGGGTCAGCGCCTGCACCAGCACGCGCGGCCCTGGTCGGCCCGAGTCCAGCACGTGCACGTAGTCGGCCTCGTGATTGCCGCGGCGCCAGCACGAGATGTCGGGCGGCAGGATTTCAAGGCGGATGCTGGTCATGGCGGTCTGGGCTGGCTGGCGATCGATGGGCGTGTGCGGGGACTTCGGGTTTGTCTGGGGATGGGGGCGTGGGCGAGTATCTCAGCAGCGGCCACAATCGGCAGCCACGAACGGAACGCACTTGGTGCACGGGCACAGGCACGCCGCTTGCATGACGGGCGAGCATGGCAGGCCCGGGGTCGACCCTGATTGGCGCCGCTTGGCCGTACCCTAGGATGGCCGCACCCAGCGCCACCGTGCACGACGGACCCGCTAACGAAACCGGAGAAGCACATGGAAGAGAAAGACATTCGCAGCCTGATCGAGCAGGTGCGTGAGGGATCGCTGCCGCGGCGCAGCTTCATCGGGCGCATGGTCGGCCTCGGCCTGACGGCGCCGATGGCTTCGATGATGCTGATGCATCACGGCATTGCGCAAGCGCAGACCGCCCCGCCCTACAAGCCCACCAAGCGAGGTGGTGGCGGCACGCTCAAGCTGCTGTGGTGGCAGGGTCCGGTGCACCTGAACCCGCACTTCGCGGCCGGCACCAAGGAGCAGGAAGGCTCGCGCATCTTCTACGAACCGCTGGCCGGCTGGGATCCTGAAGGCAACCTGATCCCGATCCTGGCGACCGAGGCACCGACACGCGAAAACGGCGGCCTGTCGGCCGACGGCAAGAGCGTGACCTGGAAGCTCAAGCGCGGTGTCAAGTGGCACGACGGCCAGGACTTCACGGCCGACGACGTGGTCTTCACCGCCAAGTACGCGGGCGATCCGGCCACCGCCACGGTGACGGTGGCCACCTACAAGGACCTCAAGGTCGAGAAGATCGATTCGCACACCGTGCGCGTGACCTTCACCAAGTCGACGCCATTCTGGGCCGAACCGCTGGTCGGCATCCAGGGCCTGATCCTGCCCAAGCATGTGTTCGAGCCCTACATTGGCGCCAAGTCGCGCGAGAACCCGGCCAACACCAAGCCGGTGGGCACGGGCCCGTACAAGTTCCTCGACTTCAAGCCGGGTGACATGCTGCGTGGCACGGCCAACACCAGCTACCACATCGCCAACCGGCCTGCCTTCGACGCCATCGAGATGAAGGGCGGCGGCGACGCCATCGGCGCCGCGCGCGCCGTGCTGCAGACCGGCGAATACGACTACGCCTGGAACCTGCAGGTCGAGGACGAGATCCTCAAGCGCCTGGAAGGCAGCGGCAAGGGCAAGGTCAGCATCATCGCCGGCGGCAACATCGAGTTCATCTTGCTGAACTACGCCGACCCCTGGAACGAGGTCGATGGCGAACGCGGCAGCGCCAAGAGCCGCCACCCGGCCTTCCAGGACAAGGCCGTGCGCGACGCGATGGGCCTGCTGATCGACCGCAAGGGCGTGCAGGACTTCATCTACGGCCGCACCGGCGTGGCGACGCCGAACTTCCTGAACAACCCACCCAGGTTCAAGAGCAACAACCTGAAGTTCGAGTTCAACGTCGACAAGGCCAACCAGATCCTGGACGCAGCCGGCTGGAAGAAGGGTGCCGACGGCATCCGCGCCAAGGGCAACACCAAGCTCAAGTTCGTCTTCCAGACCTCGGTCAACCAGCCGCGCCAGAAGACGCAGGCCATCATCAAGGACGCCTGCACCAAGGCCGGCATCGACCTCGAGCTCAAGAGCGTGACGGCATCCGTGTATTTCGGCGGCGACACGGCCAACCCCGATACCTACCAGAAGTTCTGGGCTGACATGGAGATGTACACCACCACCATGCCGCAGCCCGACCCGCAGGTCTTCATGGAGCAGTACTGCTCCTGGGAGTTCGCGCAGAAAGTCAACAAGTGGGCCAGCCGAAACCTCAGCCGCTGGCGCAGCGACGAGTACGACAACCTGCACAAGGCCGCGCAGGGCGAGCTCGACCCCGTCAAGCGCGCCGCCATGTTCATCAAGATGAACGACGTGGTGTGCAGCGACGCCTACGTGCAGCCGGTGGTGTATCGCCCGCGCGTGTCGGCAGCGGTGAACAAGCTGGTGGCCCCGTTGTCCGGCTGGGACAACGACATGTGGGCCCTGGCCCACTGGTACAAGGACGCCTGAGTCTGGGCCCAACAGCCGTCTGAGACCACCCGCGGCGCAGCCGGCGCCACGGTTGATTCAGCCTGCCACCACACGACCGGAACGTCTCCGCCTTGGGCCACTACATCCTGCGCCGGCTGTTGATCGCGCTGCCGAGCTTGCTCGGCATCAGCCTGATCCTGTTCACCGTGCTCGCGCTGGCGCCGGGTGATCCGTTCGAGGAACTGGCCACCAACGCCAGCGTGCCGCCCGAGGTGCGCATGGCGCTGCGTGCGCAGTTCGGTCTCGACGACCCGGTGTGGCAGCGCTATCTGCACTGGCTGTTCAGCATGCTCAAGGGCGACTGGGGCTTTTCCTTCGTCTCGCGCATCGACGTCGACACGCTGATCGGCCAGCGCATCCCGGTCACGCTGGCCGTCATCGGTGCCTCGCAGATCGTGGCCTTGCTGGTCGCGCTGCCGGTGGGCGTGCTGGCCGCCGTCAAGCCCTACAGCTGGTTCGATCGCATCGCCAGCACCATCACCGGCATGATGCTCTGCTTGAGCTGCTCCCACCACCAGGCCCAGCCGGTCTCGGAGAGGTCGGAGCGGAACACGAAGGGCAACCAGCCGAGCTGGATCGAGAACAGCAGGATGAAGAGGATGCCGGTGAAGAATGTCGGCAGCGAGAAGCCGACGAAGGCCAGGGTGCTGGCAATGCGATCGAACCAGCTATAGGGCTTGACGGCGGCCAGCACGCCGACTGGCAGGGCGATCAGCAGCGCCACGATCTGCGAGGCGCCGATCACCGCCAGCGTGACCGGGATGCGCTGCGCAATCAGCTCGTCGACGTTGATGCGGCTGACGAAGGAAAACCCCCAATCGCCCTTGAGCATGCTCGTGAGCCAGCGCACGTAGCGCTCCCAGACCGGATCGTCCAGCCCGAACTGCGCGCGCAGCGCCATGCGCACTTCCGGCGGCACGTTGGGGTTGGTGGCCAGTTCCTCGAACGGGTCGCCTGGCGCCAGCGCCAGCACGACGAACAGCACGAGGCTGATGCCCAGCAGGCTGGGCAGGGCGATCATCAGCCGCCGCAGGATGTAGTTGAGCACGGTCGCGAAGCGGGCAGGGGACGGTTGGCCCGGGGCCGGCCTGGGGCGGCCCCGGCTGTGCTCAGGCGTCCTTGTACCAGTAGCCCAGGGCCCAGGTCATGTTGTCCCAGGCCGAGAGGGCCGGGTGCAGCTTGTTGCCGATCCCGTAGGGGCGCGGGCGCGCAAAGAGCGGGATGATGTACTTGTCGACGACGACCAGGTCATTGAGCTTGATGAACATCGCCGCGCGCTTGGCGGGGTCGAGTTCGACCTGCGCGGCCTTGAAGGTGGTGTCGTACTCGGCGTTGCTCCAGCGCGCGAGGTTGCGGCTGGCCCACTTGTTGGCCTTCTGCGCGATCTGGTCGGTGGTGAACTGCTCCATGAAGAACTGCGGATCGGGCTGCGTCATGGTCGTGGTGTACATCTCCATGTCGCTCCAGAACTTCTGGTACGTATCGGGGTTGGCGAAATCGCCGCCGAAGTAGACCGCCGCCACCACGCTCTTGAGTTCGAGATCGATGCCGGCCTTGGCGCAGGCATCCTTGATGATGGCCTGGCACTTCTGGCGCGGGCTGCTGACCGAGGTCTGGTAGACGAACTTGAGCTTCACGCCGCCCTTGGCCCGGATGCCGTCGGCGCCCTTCTTCCAGCCTGCGGTCTCGAGCACCTGGTTGGCCTTGTCGATGCTGAACTCGTAACCCGTGTTCGGGCTGCGGTAGCGCGGTGGGTTGTTGAGGAAGTTCGAGGTGGTGATCGCCCCGCGGCCGTAGATCACCTCGGCAATGCCCTTGCGGTCGATCAGCAGGCTCATCGCGTCACGCACCGCCTTGTCGCTGAAGGCCGGGTGCTTGCTCTTGGCGCTGGCGCGCTCGCCGTCGACTTCCTTCCAGGGATCGGTCACGTTGAGCAGCACGAACTCGATGTCGCTGCCTTCGTAGAATGCCATGCGGCCCTTGCCAGCGGCTTCGAGCCGCTTGAGGATGTCGTCCTCGACGGCAAGGTTCCAGCCGATGTCGTACTCGCCCGTCTGCAGCACGGCGCGAGCAGCGCTGGTGGCGTCGCCGCCGCCCTTGATCTCGAGCGCATCGAAGTAGGGCTGGTTGGCGATGTGATAGTTCTTGTTGGCCTCGGCGCGCAGCAGGTCACCGGGCTTGAAGTCGGTGATCTTGTACGGGCCGGTGCCCACGGGCTTGAGGTTGGCCGGATTCTCGCGCGACTTGGCGCCCATGAAGGGCTCGAAGACGTGCTTGGGCAGGATGCAGCCGACGATACCCGTCAGCGGCTCGGACCAGAACGGCGTGGGGCGTGGGAACTCGACGCGCACCGTGTGGCTGTCGACCTTGACGACCTTGATGTCCTT
>JADZCL010000222.1 GCA_020851615.1 Rubrivivax sp. | reverse complement strand
CGTGCGCTGTGCATCGCAGATATAGGCGTGGTGGGTCATGTCGGGAAACCTCGTTCGGACCCGCGGGATTCTGCGCCAGGCACCCTGCGCCGCGTTCTGCGGCGTGACAAAGTGCCTGCACGCGCGCAGCCGCAGGCCGCGCGCTCAAGTCGGCAGGGCCGGCTGCCGAAAGCGATGGCATCCGCCTTGCGCGATGGCCTTCTTGCCAGCCACTGCCGTCTGCCATCTGCCATCTGCCATCTGCCATCTGCCATCTGCCGTCTGACGTCTGCCACCCGTGTCCAGCAGTCCCCGCCCCATCGACGTCCGCGATCTGTGCGTGGGCATGTACATCCGGCTTGACCTGGGCTGGATGGCGCACCCCTTCCCGCGTTCGAGCTTCTGCATCGCCGACGCCAGCCAGATCGAGATCATCCGCGGCCTGGGCGTGCAGAGCGTGACCTGGTTCCCCGAGCGCAGCACACCGCTAGCCGCGCCCGGCGCGGATGCCAGTGGTGCGCGCGCTGCGCCGCCGCCCCCGGCGCCCCCGGCCGTGCCGGTTGCTGACGCAGGCGACGTGCAGGCCCGGCGCACGCTGCTGCGCGAGCAGCGTCAGGCGCTCGAAGAATGCCAGGCGCAATACGACGAAGCGGCGGCCATCCTGCGCGAGGTCAACACCCTGCTGGACCCGCAGCCGCAGCACGCTGCGCAGCAGGCGCACGCACTGGCGGCAGCGCTGGGCGACAAGATGCTGGCCGAGGGCGAGCTGTGCATCCGGCTCCTGTCCGTGGCCGGCAGCGAGCGCGCAGTCGCACACGCGCTCAATGTCACCGTGCTCTCGATGCTGCTGGGCCGCACCCTGGGCCTGCCGCCAGACGCCTTGTGTGAGCTCGGCAGCGGCGCCCTGCTGCACGACATCGGCAAGCTCGACCTGCCCGCGCGTGTGCACTTCCTCGAGGACAGCTTCAGCAGCGCCGAGCAGAAGGCCCACCGCGATCACGTCACCCTGGGCGTGCAGCGCGCACAGCGCATGCAGCTCGGCGGCGCGGCCCTGGCGGTACTGGCCCAGCACCACGAGATGGCCGACGGCAGCGGCTATCCGCAGCGCCGCGTGCTGGAGACCATCCACCCTGCAGCGCGCCTGGTCGCGCTGGTCAACCGCTACGACAACCTCTGCAACCCCGGCCCGCGCGGCGTGCCGTTGACGCCGCACGAGGCGGTGTCGGTGCTGTTCACCCAAGGCCATGCGCAGGGCCGCGGCAAATTCGACGCCGCCATCCTGGGCAGTTTCATCCGCATGATGGGCGTCTACCCGGCCGGCTCGGTCGTGCAGCTCAGCGACGAGCGCTATGCCCTCGTCATGCAGGTCAACGGCACGCGGCCCTTGCAGCCGCTGGTGCTCGTGTACGACCCGCAGGTCCCGCGTGACGAGGCCCTGCTGGTCGACCTGGAACAGGAGCCGGGGCTTGGCATCCGGCGCAGCCTCGCACCCACCAAGCTGCCGCTGGCGGCTGCCACCTACCTGGCGCCGCGGCCGCGCGTGAGCTATTTCTTCGACATCGTCGACCCCGCATGCGCGATCGCCGAACCGCTCATGGCCGAGGCCCCGTGAGAGCACCTGCGGCCATCACGGGCCAGGTGCGGCACACGGCCGGGCTGGTGCCGCCGCCCTGGCAGCCGCTCCTCGACGCGCTGCCCCTGGCCGCCTGGGTCGTCGACTCGCGCAGCCGCTGCGTGGTCGCCGTCAACGCCGCCGCCTGCGAGCTGCTTGCACAGCCTGCGCTGCAGCTCCTGGGCTGCCCGGCGGCGACGCTGCTGCACACGCCCGAAGACCAGGCCTATTGGGACGCCCTCGATCCTGGCGCCCCGCAGGCGCTGCATTCGCACGCGCTCCTGGCCGGGCCCAACGGACACCCGGTGCACATCGAGCGCTGGATCCGCCCGCTGCCCGGGCTCGGCACCGACGCCTGCACCTGCCTGCTCGTGACGCTGCGCGACCGCAGCGAGGACCAGTGCGCCGAAGATGCACACGAGGCCGCACTGGCCGAGATGGGCGCCACGCTCGAAGCCGCCGCCGACGGCATCCTGGTCACCGACCTGGCCGGGCGCATCCGCCGCTTCAACCAGCGCTTCGCGCAGCTCTTCGCCATGCCGCAGGCGCTGCTCGAGGGCACCGACGAGGTGCAGGTGCACGACTGGATGCGCCGCAGCGTCGTCGACCCGCAGTCCTACCAGCGCCGCCTGCTGGCGATCCAGGACGCCGTGCTGCTGGCCAGCACCGAGAGGCTGCAACTGCTCTCGGGGCAGATCCTCGAGCGCGTCAGCCGGCCCCTGTGGCAGCGCGGACGTCCGGTGGGGCGCGTGTACAGCTTCCGCGACCTGACGCGCCAGCTCGCCGCCGACCAGCGCATCGCCGAACTCACGCACACCGACGCCCTCACCGGCTTGCCCAACCGCCGCCGCCTGGCCCAGCGCATCGACGAGGCCGCCGCCCACTCGCGCCGCACCGGCGACACGTTCGCGCTGCTGCTGGTCGACCTGGACCGTTTCCGCCAGATCAACGACAGCCTGGGCCACGATGTCGGCGACCAGGTGCTGTGCGACGTTGCGCGCCGCCTGCAGGGCTGCTTGCGCGGGGGCGACGACGTGGCGCGCATGGGCAGCGACCAGTTCGCGATGCTGGCCCACGGCGTCGACGAAGCCGCCACCGAGGCGCTGGCGCGCCGCGTGCTGAACGCCATCGGCCAGATCGGCGGCAACGCCGACGTGCAGTTCGCGCTCACCTGCAGCATCGGTGCGGCGATGTGCCCGCAGCACGGACGCAGCATCGACGAGCTGGTGCGCCACGCCGAGGCCGCGATGCGCGCGGTGAAGGACGGCGGGCGAGCCAGCTTCCGCCTGCACCAGCCGCGCGCGCGCGTGAACCTGCGCCAGCTGATGCGGCTGGACCACGCCATGCGCCAGGCATTGGTGGCCGGGCGCTTTCGCCTCAACTACCAGCCGCAGGTCGATCTGGGCAGCGGCGCGGTGGTCGGCGCCGAGGCCCTGCTGCGCTGGCGTGACCCCGAACTGGGCGACATCTCGCCCGCCGAATTCATCCCGGTGGCCGAAGAGACGGGCTTCATCGTCGCCATCGGCGACTGGGTGCTGTCGCAGGCCCTGCGCCAGGCCGCGCTGTGGCACGAACGCGGCAGCGCGCTGCCGATCGCCGTCAACGTCTCGGCGCTGCAGTTCCGGCAGGCGCACTTCGTCGACCGCGTCGCCAGCGTGCTGGCCGTGAGCGGCTTGCCCGCGCACCTGCTCGAGCTCGAGCTCACCGAATCCATCCTCGTGCGCGACGCCGACGAGGCCCTGGCGCGGCTGCAGGCGCTGGCGCGCCTGGGCGTGCAGCTCTCGATCGACGACTTCGGCACCGGCTACTCGAGCCTGGCCTATCTCAAGCGCTTCCCGATCCACAAGCTCAAGATCGACCGCAGCTTCGTGAGCGGCCTGCCCGGCGAGGACAGCGACGCCGGCATCGTGCGCGCGATCCTGCAGATGGCGCGCGCCCTGGGCCTGCACGTGGTCGCCGAGGGCGTGGAGACCGAGGCGCAGCGCGCCTTCCTGCAGGCCGAGGGCTGCGCGCTGTTCCAGGGCTTCCTCTTCTCGCCCGCCGTCGACGCACTTGCCTTCGAGCGCCGCCTGCTGCCCGCCCTGCTGCCGCCGCCGGGCTGAGCAGCGCACAATCGCGCCACCGGCGCCCCCTCGCGGCGCTGCGACCCCCTCGCAGGCGATGATCTACAAGTTCCGCAGCAAGGCCAGCGCCGATCTCGTGATGCTGGGCGCTGATGGCGACCGCCTGCTGCGCCTGCTGGCGCGCGAGCCTGCGGCCACCGGCATCATCGAGCCGGCCGCCATGCCAGCGGCCAGACAGCGGCTGCTCGACGCACTGGCCGAGGCGGAAGCCGCGGCAGCACAGGCCCCGGCCGACGACCCCGACGACGCCTGTGCACGCGCTGCGGTCGGCCTGCGCCAGCGCCTGTGGCCCATGCTGCAGATGCTCGAGCGCGCCGCCGCCGCCGGCGAACCCATCGTCTGGGGCGTGTAGGCATGGACGCCGTGGCGCGCGACGCCGCTGCGCCGGCCAGTACGCGCGTGCTCGCGGTACGGCATGGGCAGACCGACTGGAACGCCGCGCAGCGCATCCAGGGCTATACCGACATCCCCCTCAACGCGCACGGGCACTGGCAGGCCCAGCAGCTGGCCCTGGCACTGGCCGGCGAAGGCGTGCAGGCGATCTACAGCAGCGACCTGCAGCGCGCACGCGCCACCGCACAGCCCTTTGCCGACGCCGCCGGCCTGCCCGTGCTTGACGCGCCGGACCTGCGCGAGCGCCGCTTCGGCCACTTCGAGGGCCGCAGCTTTGCCGAGATCGAGCGCGATTGGCCCGCCGATGCCGTGCGCTGGCGTCGGCGCGAAGTCGACTTCGCACCGGGTGAGGGCGAGACGCTGCTCGCCTTCGACCAGCGCTGCATGCACGCCTGCACGCAGCTGGCGCAACAGCACCGTGGGCAGACCGTGCTCGTGGTCACGCACGGCGGCGTGCTCGACTGCCTCTACCGCGCCGCCACGCGCACCAGCCTGCAGGCGCCACGCAGCTGGGTGCTGGCCAACGCCAGCGTCAACCGGCTGCTGCACAGTGACGCGGGCTTCGTGCTGGTCGGCTGGAACGACGACCAGCATCTGGCCCTGCCGACCGCCGCCGCAGCCGCACCGCCGCGCTAGCGCCGCACCTCACGCCAGGCGTTCTTGGAGGGCGTGATGTTCACGCACTGCGCGACCTGGCGCTTCCATGACTTGCCGTCGGCGTCCTGCCCCGAGCCCACCAGGTGCTGGCAGGGTGTGTTGCCCGCCGGCGGCGGCGGCGGGCAGGCCGGGCCGCTGCAGGGCGGCGGCGGGCTGCCCGAGGTCAGCAGCAGGTTGACGCCGGCACTCATCGCCGTCGTCGAGATCGGTGTCCCGACGAAGGTCGCCCCGGTGTACTTGGTGCCGCCCAGCACATCCAGCACATAGAGGTAGGAGGCGGCCGTGCAGTCGGTCTGCCCGGCAACGTTGGTGACGAAGGAGACCAGCCCGCGCGAGACCGAGGGCCGCGTATTGGCCTGCTCGGGCACCGGCAAGTCGATGAACCAGCCGCGCGTGGACGCGATCGTCCAGTCCACCGTGAGCGAGGTGATGGTGTCGGTCGCCTTGTTGTAGGTCTGCTGCACGAGCCCGGTGCGGGCATTGGGCAGCGTGGCGCCATCG
>JADZCL010000221.1 GCA_020851615.1 Rubrivivax sp. | reverse complement strand
GCGCGCGACAGCCCGGCGCACATCACGCGGCGGATGCCGCAGCCGTGGTCGTTGGCGCCACCAGCATGTCGACACGGCCCTCGGCCAGCACATGCTGGTTGACGCCACCCAGCAGCAAGTCCTCGACGGTCGAGTGGCCGTGCTTGCCCAGCACCACGAGATCGCAGTCGAGTTCGTACTCGACGATGCGCTGTGAGGCATCGCCCTCGGTGATCAAGGCCTCGTAGTCGCCCGGCGCCAGCCCGGCGTGTGTGGCCACCGTGTGCAGGTGCTGGGTGGCGCGCAGGCGTGCCTGATGCCGGTAGTGCTCGACCGTCGCCGCATCGACCCCGGCAAAGCGCAACTCCTCCTGGAAGGGCACCTGGTAGGCCGACAGCAGGACCGGCCGCGCAGCGGGTGCCACCCGTCGTGCCACGGCGAGCACCTGCATGGCCACCGGGGACTGGTCCAGACCGACCAGGATGCGCCGATAGGATGCGTGCGCGGGCTGGCGCACGAGCAGCACCGGGCAGTGGCTGCGGCGCAGCAGGCGCTCGGAGGTCGTGCCGAGTACCAGGCGGCGCAGGAAACCCGCGCCGCGAGCGCCCAGCACCAGCAGCCCCGCGCCGAGCCGGCGAAGTTCGTCCTCGACGATCTCGGGCACCGCGCCGGCCGCCTCGACCGTGCGCACGGAGACGGCATGCTGCGCAGCCAGGGTATCGGCCAGGGCCGCAAGTTGCGCCTGCGCACCAGCCAACAGCTGCTGCTCCATCGCATGTCCGGCGCCAAGCCACTGCCGCAACTCCTGCAGTGCGCCCGCGGACGTGACATGGATCAGCGACAGGGCTGCACCGCTTTCGCGCGCCAGTCGTGCCGCCCGATCGGCTGCGTGGCGCGACAGCGTCGAGAAATCGGTGGCGGCCAGGATGGGCGCTGCGGGTGTGGTCATGAGCCCATGCTAGCGCCGTGGACAAGGCGGCTGCCCCGCCGCGTGCTGGTCACCTTGTCAGCGGCCGGCGCCCACGCTTAGCATTCCCGCTGGGCCACGCCTTCCCCCGCGCGGGAAGACAACAACGAGGCGCCGTGCGACCGGGAGCGGTCCCTGCGGCATGCGATGGCCAGGAGTCCGCAGCGGAGGCCCCGTCTTGTCGATCGACTGTCCCGAATGCCGCACGCAGAACCCTGATGCGGCCCGGTTCTGCCGCCACTGCGGGTTCAACCTCGAGCCGACGGTGCTGATCCCTGCGACGAAGGCGAGCGCAATCGCCTGTGCAAGCTGCGGTCATCGAAACCGGGTCGATGCCCGCTTCTGTGCCGGCTGCGGTACGCCACGCGCCGCGATGCAGCCGCAGGGGCTGCCGCCGCAGCCCGAGGCCGTGCCAGCCGCGGCTACCTCGGGCCGTGCGGGTCGTTCACGGCTCTGGTGGGCGGTGCTTGCGTTTGTCCTCCTGGTGCTGGTGGCGATCGCGGTGTTCTGGTGGTTCGATCGAGCCCGAAACGGCACCGCGGCGGCCCCTGCGGCGGCCGACCCGCCCGCCGCCGCTGCAGCGCCCGCCAGTCCCCCTGCGCAGGAGGTCGAGGAGCCCGCGCCCGCGGGACCGGCCGCATCCACCGTGCCTGCCCCCGCTGCGTCCGAGCCGGCGCCGCCGGCCGCCGTGCCCGCCTCGGTGCCGCAGGTCGAGTCAGCCGCAGTGCCGGCGCCACCCTCCGCAGACGACGCCACTGCAGGCACGCGCATGCAGCGGGCCCAGGCCGAACGGCAGCGGGCCCAGCGTGAGGCGAAGGCGCAGCAAGCCGCGGAGGCTGCACGCCAGGCGGAGCTTGCCGAGCGCCAGCGTCGCGACGCCGAGCTTGCGCGCCAGCGTGCCGAAAGCGACGCCCGGCGCCGCGCGAATGCAGCGCCGCCGCGCGAAGGCACGGCCCCGGCGCAGAGTCCGGCACCCGCACCGGCTCCTGCGCCGGCCGCACGCGCTGCGCCGCCGCGCACGGTGCAGGAGATCTGCGGCGGCCGCAACTTCTTCGTCGAACAGGTCTGCTTCACGCGCGAGTGCCTCAAGGCGGCCTACGCAAGCGACCCGGTCTGCGTCCGCTTCCGCGAGATGGCAGAGAGCAATCGGCGACAGCAGGACGCACCCTGAAGCGACCTGCATGGGCAAGGGGTTCGAGCACGGCAACTGACGGAGAACGGCGATGTCAACGACTGGCGAAGACGCATCCCAGGTGGGTTCGGCCGTATCGGCCTCCGCCCTGTCCAGCATGTTCCAGGCCCTGGCCGGACTGCGCAACCGGGCGGCGGTGACGCTGATGCTTGGCTGCTTCGCCGCTGCCGTTGTCGTCGCCGGCGTGTTCGGGGCGTTGCTCGGCGGCTTCGGCATTTTCGTGGGCGGCCTGCTTGCACTCATCCTCTACTTCACCGGCATCAATGCCGCCGGCGTGCTGCAGATGGATGTGGCCTGCAATCGGCCCCTGCGCGGCGCCGTCGACGCCCTCATCTACGGCCTGCTGTGCATCCCGAAGGTGATCGGCCTGGCGATCCTTCTGGGCCTGGTCGCGCTGGCGGTCTACATCGGGCTGGCGGTGCTGCTGTTCATCTGCAAGCTGCCCTGGCTTGGACCGGTTCTGTTCACGGGTGTCTTTCCCCTTGCCGTCGTGGTGGCCGGCCTGACCGGCATTGCGCTCTTCCTCGCGTTCGCGCTTGCCATCTGTGCGATCTGGGAGGGCGCGTCGATCACCGCGGCAATCTCCCGCTCGCTGGCGATCCTGCGCATCCGGCTGGTGGAAACGACGGCCTTGTTCTTCGTCGTCTGGGTCTTGTCGGCCTTCGTCTCGGCCTTGGTCTTTGGCATCCTCGTCCTTGGCCTGCTGCCGGCACTGGGGATGGCCGGCGGCATCCTGGGGGGTGGCATGGGCGGCATCGGAGGCATGGGCGACATGGGCGGTATGGGTGCCATGGGCGCCATCCTCGGCGGCATGTCCATGGGTGGCGGCGGCTACGTCCTGGCCGGTGGCATCGGCAGCGGCATCCTGTGGGCGCTGGCGCTGGCGCTGGTGCTGCAGGTCTGGCTGCTGGGCCAGAACCTGGTCTACCTGCGCGTGGCGGATGGCCTGGACGCGAGTGCGACCGAGGACGCGATCCGCGGCCAGCTGGCCGATGTCAGGCGCAAGGCGGGCGAGCTCGCGCAGAAGGCGAAGGACGCCGGCGAGCGGGCGCGTGCGCAGGTCGAGCAGGCCAACGCGCAGCGCAAGGCGGCGGCGCAGCAGCCCCCGGCACCGCCGACCCCGCCTGCGACGGCGGAGGTTCAGCCCCCCGCCGCCGCTGCGCCGCCGGGTGCCTTCTGCCCCAAGTGCGGCGCAGGGATCGATCGCGCCGACCTGTTCTGCGGTGGTTGTGGGCAGCGGCTGCGCTAGCCGTTGCACGCGTCGCTGACCCCGCCCGAGCGTATGCCCATGCAGCAGCCCCTCTCCACCTTCGCCGTCACCCACCGCTGGCCGGCGCGTCACCCGGATCGCATCCAGCTCTACTCGCTGCCCACGCCCAACGGCGTGAAGGTGTCGATCATGCTGGAGGAAACCGGCCTGCCCTACGAGGCCCACACGGTGAGCTTCGACGCACAGGACCAGCTCTCGCCCGAGTTCCTGGCGCTGAACCCGAACAACAAGATCCCCGCCATCCTCGACCCGAACGGCCCGGGCGGACAGCCGTTGCCGCTGTGGGAGTCGGGCGCCATCCTGCTCTACCTGGCCGACAAGAGCGGGCAGTGCATGCCCGCTGACCCTGCTCTGCACTGGCAGACGGTGCAGTGGTTGATGTTCCAGGTGGGCGGCGTGGGGCCGATGTTCGGCCAGGTCGGCTTCTTCAACAAGTTTGCCGGCAAGGCGTGGGAGGACAAGCGTCCACGCGACCGCTATGTCGCCGAGGCGCGCCGGCTGCTGGGCGTGCTCGAGCTGCGCATGCGCGAGCGGGCGTGGGTCATGGGTGACGAGTACACGGTGGCCGACATCGCGATCTGGCCCTGGGTGAACAACCTCGTCACCTTCTACGAGGCGGCCGATCTGGTCGGCTGGGCGGACTGGCGCGAACTGCAGCGCGTGCGTGCGGCCTTCCTTGCGCGCCCGGCGGTGCAGCGCGGCCTGCTCATTCCGCCGCGCCCCGGTGTCTGAGCCCGCACATCCGCGCGCCGGCCGCTGGCCGCTGTTGCAGGCGGCCATCGTCGATCTCGACGGCACGCTGGTCGACACCGTCGGTGATTTCGAGGTGGCCCTGGGCCGCATGCTGGGCGACCTGGGCTGGCCGCCGGTTGCGCGAGCATTCATCGCCCGCACCGTTGGAAAGGGCACCGAGCATCTGATCGCCGCCACGCTGGCGCAGGTCGGCGCGCCGGCGGACCTGCATGCGCAGGCGATGCAGCGCTATCAGCACCACTACCTGCAGATCAACGGCCGTTACTCGACGGTCTATGCCGGTGTCGTCGAGGGCCTGCAGATGCTGCGCGCGCGCGGCCTGCGCCTGGCCTGCCTGACCAACAAGCCCGGCGCGCTGGCGCAGCAGTTGCTCGCGGCCAAGGGCCTGGCGGGCCACTTCGCCGTGACCTTCGGCGGCGATGCGTTCGCACGCAAGAAGCCCGACCCGCT
>JADZCL010000220.1 GCA_020851615.1 Rubrivivax sp. | reverse complement strand
CGCCGCTGAAGCCCAGCGCCTGCAGCCAGCGCTGCTGCGGCAGCGCCAGCGCCGCCACCGCCTTGGCAAAGCCTGCCGCGTCGACGGCATGGATGGGAACGGCGCCCGCAGAGGGCTTCTTCAGGTGAACGGTCATGGTCGCGACGGCCGGGGAGTGAGGGCGCGATGATCGCACCACGGCCAACGCAGCCACGGGTCGCGCGGCGCGAGCGGGGCGAGCCCCCCGACACGTCGACAAGGCGTGCCACCTCCGGTGAGGTCTGCATAAAGATGTATATTCCGAGCATCTTTCGAGGACTGCATGCGGCTGGCCGACTACACCGACTACACGATGCGCGTGCTGATGTACTGTGCGGAGCACCCGCAACGCTTGGTGACGATCAGCGAACTGGCAGAGCGGCATGGCATCTCGCGCAACCACCTGATGAAGATCGTGACCGACCTCGGCCGACAGGGCGTGCTGCAGACCACGCGCGGGCGTGGCGGCGGCCTGCGCCTGGCCCGCCCGCCCGCCGGGATCGCCCTGGCCGATGTCATCCGCGGCGCCGAGACCGACTTCCGCCTCGTCGAATGCTTCGACCCGCGCAGCAGCCGTTGCATGCTGCAGCCCTCTTGCCGACTCAAGGGCATGCTGGAGACCGCCTTGCAGGCCTATTTCAGCGTCTTCGAAGGCAAGACGCTGGCCGATCTGGTGGACCCCGAGCAGCCGTCTCCTTTGGCGCAGCGCGACGCACACGATCAGCCGATGGCCGTGGTGCGCCGCCCGCACACGCCGCCTCGAAAGCGCCCCGATGCCTGATGCCCCCTCCGCCGGACTGGCCGGCCTCGTCGCGCCGAGTGCCAGCTTCGAGGTGCCACTGGAAATGCTCTCGGCCTGCCATGGCCGCGTGCAGGCGCAGTGCGACACGCTGCGTCGGCTGCTGCCGCACCTGGCCGCAAACGGTGCCGACCGCGCCGCCCAGGAGGCCGCAACAGCCGTGATGCGCTACTTCGACACCGCGGCGGTGCACCACCATGCCGACGAGGAGACCGATCTCTTCCCTGCACTGCTGGAAGCGATGGCCGGCTCGGATGCCGTCTGCCTGCGCGAGATGACGCAGGCGCTGGCCAGCGAGCACCGCGAGCTCGAACGCCGCTGGCGCCTCGTGCGCCAGGGCTTGCAGGACGTGCTCGCCGGGAACGCCGCCGCACTCGCTGCCGCGACGGTGCAGGACTTCATCGGTCTCTACGCAAGCCACATCGAGCGCGAGGAAAAGGAGCTGCTGCCGATGGCGCAGCGCCTGCTCAGCGACGCCGAGCTCGAGCGCATCGGCCTGGCCATGCGCACGCGCCGCGGCCTGGCCGCCCCTGCGGCCGCACCACCCTCACCTTCGGCCTGACCCAGCGTCGGGCCTCATCCACGTCGTCACCCGAGGAGACTTCATGTCGCAACCCCATCAGCATCTGTCGCCCGACGCGATCTATCCGTTCGACGCGCGCGGTGTCGCCAAGCGCTTCCGGCACGCCGCGATCTTCGGCGCGCTGGACTCGCTGCAACCGGGCGAGACCATGCGCTTTGCCAACGACCACGACCCGCTGCCGCTGCTGGCGCAGATCGCCCAGCGCTACGGCGAGCGGGTGAGCGTCGAGTATCGCCAGCGCGAGCCCGGGCTGATCATCATCGACTTCCGCGTCGAGTAAGCCCCAGCCCGCAACGCGGGGCCGCCGGCGGCGTCTTGTCGCGGGCGGCCCCGCGTTGCATCATGCGCACACAACGCACGGCCCCGCACGCATGAAGCTGAACATCCTGTCGGACCTGCACCTGGGTTTCGACACCATGGAAGGACCGGTGAACGACGCCGATCTGGTGATCCTCGCCGGCGACATCGCGCGCCCGCGCCAGGCCGTTGCCTGGGCCCTGAGGCTGGAGAAGCCCGTGCTCTACGTGCCGGGCAACCACGAGTTCTACGGTGGCAGCCTGGACGGCACGCTGCAGGAGTTGCAGCAGCTCTGCGCAGGCACCCACGTACATGTGCTCGACCGCAGCGAGAAGGTCGTCGCTGGCGTGCGCTTTCTTGGCGCCATGCTGTGGAGCGACTTCGGCCTCTTCCCCGGGCTGGAGGCGCAGGCCAAGGCGCAGGCACAGCGCCTGATGCGCGACTTCAGCCGCATCCGGCGCAGCGCCGCGCACGCGGACCTCTTCACCCCCGACGATTGCGTGGCGCTGTTCGCACGTGACACGGCCTGGCTGCAGGGCGAGCTGGCCAAACCGTTCGACGGCCCGACAGTCGTCATCACGCATCACGCACCCACGCGGCAGAGCGTGCACCCGCGCTTTGCGGACTCGCTGCTGAGCGCCGGCTTCGTCTCCGACGCCGCGCATCTGCTGGAGGCAGGGCGCGTCGCGCTGTGGATCCACGGGCACACGCATGACAGCTTCGACTACGTCTGCAAAGACACGCGCGTCGTCTGCAATCCGCGCGGCTATGCACGCGCGGGCGTGACCGAGAACCAGGCCTTCGATCCGGACTTCATCGTCGACGTGCTGGCCGACACACGGGCCACCACCCCGACGCCGCAGGCGGACGCGGCCTGAAGCGACGCCTGGTGCGCCGATGGCTTCCTGGCTGCGGACGCTGGCCACGCCGCTGGGGCGCAGGATCGCGGCCTACCTGGCTGCGCCGCGCCCGCACGGGCAGATGCTGGCCACCGTGCCGGCCCACGAGCTGATCGCCACGCTGCGCGTGGGCGACGTCCTGCTCATCGAGGGCGGCTCGCGCGTGAGCCGCATCATCAAGTACGTCACGCAATCGAACTGGTCGCACGCCACGCTCTACATCGGTTGCGACCAGGCCGGCTGCAAGGGCCCGACACTGCTCGAAGCCGACCTGCAGGACGGCGTGCGCGCCACGCCGCTCTCCAGCTACCTGCACATGCACACGCGCATCTGCCGCCCGCACGGCCTGACGCCAGTCGAAGTCGAGCAACTGGTCGCCTACGTCCTGGCGCGCGTGGGACAACGCTACGACCTGCAGAACCTCTTCGACCTGGCGCGCTACCTGCTGCCCATCGTCCCGATCCCGCAGCACCGGCGCCGGCAGATGCTCGCCTTCGGCAGCGGCGACCCGACGCGCGCCATCTGCTCCACCCTCATCGCGCAGGCCTTCCAGGCCGTGCGCTACCCCATCCTGCCTGAACTGGGCCGCGCCGACGTGCCCACCACGGACGCCGTGGGCCGCAACTACCAGCGCGAACTGCTGCACATCCGCCACTACAGCCTCTTCGTGCCACGCGACTTCGACATGTCGCCCTACTTCGAGATCGTCAAGCCCACGCTCGCTGCCGGCTTTGACCCGCACCAGCTGCGCTGGGCCGAAACCCCCGAGGCCGCCAGCGCCGCCGCCGACGACCCGGCGGCCATCGTGATGGAGCGCAGGCCGGCGCTGCAGGCCGGCGCCTAAGCGGCCGACTGCAGCCCCCCGAAGCGCTGCAGGTAGGACGGCGCCGGACCGGGCGCTGGGCCAGCGGCCGTTTCGAGGACGCTCTCGATGTAGCGCTCGGCACCGGCCTGGACCCGGAGGTAGAGCGAGCGGCAGAGGGTGCGCGCCGCAGCCCCCGGCCAATGGCGCGGCATCAGCTCGTCGGGCAGCATCGGGTCGCGCAGCAGCACGCGCCGGTAGTCGTGCATCAGCAGCGTGCGGGCGACAAAGGCGCGCTCGGGCTCGAGTTCCCCACCGCGCTGCAGCGCCTGCCACAGCGGGCGGAAGTCGGCCAGGAAGGCCTCGTAGTCGGCAGTCAGGCGCGCAATGTCCCAGCCCTTGCGCACAACCTCGTCCAGCAGGTCCCCCGCCACCCAGCTGGCGGCGGCGCCACGCAGCACCAGCACGCGCAGCTGGACATCGCCCAGCAGCGAGCGCAAGGCTTCGTCGTCAGGATCGGGATGGAGCATGAGGCCGCCCTCCAGTCGCCCGAAACCCAGCCAGCCGAGTTCGCGCTGAAGGCGCTGGCGCACCTCGGCGGGCAGCTCGGTGGCGCCCAGCACGACGAGGGTCCAGCCACGGTCCCATGGCCGCGATGCGTGGTGGTAGATGCGGGCGTGCGCCGCATCGACGCGACGCGCACCGTTTTCGGTCAGGCGATAGTCGCTGCGCCGGCCGCTGGCGCGCGGCTGCAGCCAGCCTTCCACGGCCAAGCGGTGCATGGAGGTGCGCACCGTGCGCTCGTTCACACCCAGCGGCTGAAGCAGCGCGATCACGCTGCCCAGTGCCGCATCGCCGCCGCGGTGGGAGATGGCGTCGCCATAGACGGTGAAGATGAGCGACTTGGCCTTCGGGCTCGGGCGCGCCAACAGGGCGGCAAGCGGGTCTTCCTTGATGCGCGGCATCGTCCGATGCTAGACCAGGCGCCCGCGGCCGCACAGCCACACAGCCGGCCATGCAGACGCCCAGCGACTTATATGATTCATTTCATATTTGCGTCTGAGTTTTTCTGGAATACGATCCCACGCATCTGCATCGGACCATGCGTGGGATTTAGCCGCAGGCAGGCTGCAGGAGAACCCACTCTGGATCGGCACCGGATGGACCCGATGCATTGCTTGATGCCATGAACAAGCCGTGAGCCGTATCACATTGCTTGGCGCTGGCAGCGGTCTACTGCAGGAGCAGCAATGAGCGAGAAGCGGTCCGTTCCAACCTACTGCTACAACTGCGTCTCCGGCCCCGACTTCATGCGCGTGCGGGTCGAGGACGGGGTGGCCCTGAGCGTGGAGCCCAACCACGAGGGCGCAGGCATACACCCCGCACATGGCCGGCCCTGCGTGCGTGCCTACGGCCTGGTGCAGAAGACCTACAACCCGCACCGGGTGTTGACGCCACTCAAGCGCACCAACCCGAAGAAGGGGCGGCACGAGGACCCCGGCTTCGTGCCCATCAGCTGGGACGAGGCGCTGGAGCTCGTGGCGGTGAAGCTGCGCGACATCCGTGCCCGCGGCCTGCTGGACGAGCAAGGCCTGCCGCGCGTGGCTGCCTCCTTCGGGCACGGCGGTACGCCGGCCAGCTACATGGGCACGCTGCCCGCCCTTCTTGCCGCCTGGGGACAGATCGACTACAGCATGGGTTCGGGCCAGGGTGTCAAGTGCACCCACTCGGAACACCTGTACGGGGAGTTCTGGCACCGTGCCTTCACCGTGTGCGCCGACACGCCCAACGCACGCTACATCCTCTCCTTCGGGGCCAACGTCGAGATCACCGGCGGCCCCTGTGCCGTGCGCCGCCACGCCGACGCACGCATCCGCGGCGTCAAGCGCGTCAACGTCGAGCCCCACCTCTCGGTCACCGGCGGCTGCTCGGCCGAGTGGGTGCCGATCAAGCCCAAGACCGACCCTGCGTTCATGCTGGCGCTGCTGCACGTCCTGCTGTGCGAAGCCGGCGTCCCGCAGCTGGACACCGAGTTTCTGCGTGAGCGCACGGCCTCCCCCTACCTCGTGGGCCCCGACGGCTTCTACCTGCGCGATGTCGAGAGCGGCAAGCCGCTGGTCTGGGACGAGATCAGCGCACGTGCACTGCCCTTCGACACGGCGGGCACCAGGCCCGCCCTGCTGGGCCGCTACACGGTGCCGCGCGCACTCACGCAGCGCCCCGACGGCGAGGTCGGCCAGTACACCGACGCGCCCGCACACACGGGTCTGGAGATGACTGTCCAGGCCATGCGCAGCTACACGCCCGAGTGGGCAGGTGCCATCTGCGACGTGCCCGCCGAGACCATCCGCCGTGTGGCGCTCGAGTACCTGGACAACGCTTGCATCGGCGAGACGGTCGTCATCGACGGCAAGACCTTGCCCTTCCGGCCGGTGGCGGTGACCCTGGGCAAGACCGTCAACAACGGCTGGGGCGCCTACGAGTGCTGCTGGGCACGCACGATGCTCGCGGCGGTGGTGGGCGCGCTCGAGGTGCCGGGGGGCACCCTGGGCACGACGGTGCGCCTGAACAAGCCGCACGACAACCGCCTGCTGAGCGTCCTGCCCGGCGAAGACGGGTTCATGAACTGCAACTTCAACCCGACACGGCAGGGCAAGTGGTCGGCACAGCCCACGGGACGCAACGCGCACCGCACCCTCATCCCCCACGTGGGCAACTCGCCCTGGAGCCAGGCGCTGGGGCCGACGCACCTGGCGTGGATGTT